>JAKAAM010000006.1 GCA_021802325.1 Nitrospirota bacterium | reverse complement strand
GAAATTCTATTGCAGGCAACATTCGCTTCCCTGAACGTCTCAAGGAGCGTTGCGGCCTGCTCTTCTGTCGGGAGGAGCCTGATCTTGAGTGTCAGCTTCATGTGTAAATGATGCCTCAATTGTTTGAGTAATACAAACGAAAGGAGGAGCGCATTCCTCCCCGGCCTGAAGTCCGGGGTCTCCAGTGCGCGCTAAGGATGAACGCCTGAGATGTTGGCAGAAAAGGAGAGGATGGCCGATCATGAAAAACGACCCGAAGCTTTCCCATCATCCTCCACGATTTTTCATCACCGGTCCCTTGAGCTTTTCCGATCAGATCGCTTTCGACCAGTTTGTCCTGGCCATCGAGCGAAACTTTCTTCTTCACGTGACGACTGGCCTCAACCTCATTGTGGTGGGGCTGGCCATGTTCCGTTTCTTCAGCCGGAATCCGAGCGACTTCTATGTGGGGGTCGGCATCGCCGCCTTCTGTATTTCTTTTCTGGTAATCGCAAAGGGAACGACCGATTTCCTGAGGATGAGGAAGGATCTCTCACGAATGAACAAAATAATCCAGGACAGTCGGTCCGCTTCCTCCACTTCCCGCACGAACGCCGGATAGATGTCCGATCTGCCATTTCTGAATCTTGCGGTTGCCCCTCCCCGGTCCGTCCGTCTAAAATAATAAGACAAGCTGACACTCCAAATTTGCAAAGGGGGATCCATGACCACAGGCATCGTCTCAGAAAAAGAAGGACGGATCGTCGACGACGATCCATTGACCATCGCCGGAACCACTTTCCGTTCCCGTCTCTGGATCGGAACCGGCAAATACCGCTCCTTCGAGGAGACTCGGAAGGTCATCCTCGAGTCGGGGGCCGATGTCGTGACTGTGGCAGTCCGCCGGGTCAACATCCTCAGAAAGGACGAACCGAATCTTCTCGACTTTCTTCCCCCGTCGGAATTTCATATTCTCCCGAACACCGCCGGATGCTACACGGTGGAGGAGGCTCTCCGGTATGCGCGTCTGGCCCGGGAGGCCGGTATTTCGCCCCTGGTCAAGCTCGAGGTGATCGGCGACCAGAAGACTCTGTTCCCGGACGTCGTCGGTCTGGTGGAGGCGGCCCGCATTCTGGTGCGGGAGGGGTCGATCGTCTTTCCCTACACGAATGACGATCCGATCATTGCGAAAAAGCTGGCCGACGTGGGCTGTGCTGCCGTGATGCCCCTGGCCGCCCCCATCGGTTCAGGGCTTGGAATCCGAAATCCCTACAATCTCCGGATCATCCAGGAGACGGTTGATCTCCCCGTCATTGTGGACGCCGGCGTGGGCTGTGCCTCCGATGCCGCAATCGCCATGGAGATGGGCGTGGAGGGGGTCCTCATGAACACGGCTGTGGCCGAAGCCCGGGATCCGGTCCTGATGGCCCGGGCCATGAAAAACGCCATCCAGGCAGGCCGCGACTCCTTCCGGGCCGGCCGGATGCCCCGGAGGCTATATGCCAGTGCGTCAAGTCCTCTTTCGGGAATGCTGGGCTCCTGATGGACGCTTCCCGTCCGGCCGAAATTCTTGGCCCGCTCCTGTACGTGACGCCGGATGAATTTCCGCTGAAGGACCTCTTGCTTCGGGTTGTCGAGGGGATACGGGGAGGGATCACCTCGGTCCAGTTGCGGAGAAAATTGGCTTCCGGATGGGAGTTTTCTGAACTTATCCGCCTTTTTCGCGACAATATTCCGGCTGGACTTCCCTTTCTCGTCAACCGGAGACTGGATTATGCCCTGGCGGGTCGTGCCGCGGGTTTGCACCTTCCCTCCCTCCATCCGCCGATCCCGAGGATGCGGGAGTACATGGCCCGCCCCCTTCTGGTCGGGGTTTCGGTGCATTCTCTCACCACGGCCATTGAGGCTGTGACCGAGGGGGCCGACTACCTGATTGCGGGACCGGTCTTCGACACACCGTCAAAGCGGCCCTTCGGCCCGCCACTTGGTCTGACCCTCCTTCGGGAGATCGTCCGGGAGGTTCCGGTCCCGGTCTGGGCGATCGGGGGTATCGGAGAAGGGGAGGCTCCCCGCGTGCGCGAGGCAGGGGCCTTCGGCATGGCGGTCATGGGTGCCCTCTCCTATACGCCGGATCCGGTGGCTGCCGCCTTCAGTCTCAGACGGGCCTGGACCCGTGGGTAGGCGCGGTCCGGGTCTTACGACGTTCTTCCTTTTTCTTCTCCTGACCGTATTTTATCCCTCTGCACAGGGGGCGGAAACGGGAAATGGGGGCCACGATCAGGCTCTGAGTCTTCCACAGGGAGGGTTGCTTCTCCTCTTGCTCCCGGAGAAATCCCATGCGCAATATCTGGCGATCGAGGACCACCGGATCGCTCTTAGTCCTTGGAGGGACAAGGAGTCGCAAGGGAGAGATCATGCGCTGGCCGCTCTGGTGGGGGTCGACTTCGCGCGTTCCCCCGGCTCTCTTCCGGTGGACATTTATCTCCAGGATGGCCGGAAGACCCGTTTTATTCTTCAGGTGATGCCCCGATCCTTCCAGGTTTCGCGGCTCCATGTGGCCCGCTCCTTCGTGACTCCGCCGGAATCTCTTTTGAGGCGCCTCAGTCGCGAGCGTAAAATCATTCATGCGGCACTGGCCTCTCCTGACACGCCCCTCAGGTTCCATCGTTCCTTCATCCTTCCTCTTGCCGGAAAGGTGACCCACGACTTCGGGGCCTACCGGTACCTGAACGGACATCCGATGGCCCGCCATTCGGGGGAGGACATCGACGTTCCCCAGGGCACGCCGGTCCGAGCGGCCAACAACGGCATCGTGCGCCTTGCCGGCTCCTTTTACTATGACGGGAACATGGTCATTCTCGATCATGGAGGGGGACTTCTGACCGAATACCTGCACATGGCAGACATACAGGTTCGACCGGGACAGATCATCCACCGTGGAGAGGTCATCGGCCATGTCGGCCATACGGGCCGGGTAACAGGCCCGGTCCTTCATTACGGGGCGGTTCTTCACGGCGCTCACGTCAATCCGATGCTTCTGACAAAACTCCTCGCCCGGGCCGTTTCGCTTGGCACGGAAAATAGATGAGTCCGTCTCCCTGGTCGTTCGCGGGGATCGACCCTTCCGGCGGGGCCGGTCTCTATCAGGACCTCCGGGTCTACCAGAGCCTGGGCTTACGGGGGAGAGGCGTCCCGACCTGCCTGACCGTTCAGAACCTGAATGGCGTCCGCGGGGTGGAGGCGGTCGCAGAGAAACTTTTTTCGGCCATGGTCGAAACTCTGGCCGAAGAATCCCTTCCGGGGGCGCTCAAGATCGGTCTGCTGCCATTTTCGCTCTGCGGGGTGATCGAGGGGTTCCTGGGCTCCCTTCCGTCCGATACCCCGGTTGTCCTGGACCCGGTCTACCGGTTCGGCATGGGGGGAGGGACCTTTCTCCCCGAGGAATACCGGATGATGGCCCGCATCCTTTTCCCCAGGGTTTCGCTGGTCACTCCCAACCTTCCGGAGGCACAGGAGCTGGCCGGTTGGTCGCTGGAGCGCTATCCCGACGATCTCTCCCTCATGGCGCGCCGGATTCATGAACAATATGGAGCCCCCGCGATTCTTCTCAAGGGGGGCCATTTTGAGGGGGAAGGAACGAAGGTGGATCTGTTTTGGACCCCCCTTGAAGAAAAGTTCTATCACCACCCGGTGAAACCGCTCTCGGGTGTTCACGGCGGGGGATGCACCCTGTCGAGTCTGGTGACGGCTCTGGCATTTATCTCCGGCGAATCTCCCCTGGAGACTCACATCTCCAGGGCCCTGGCCCTTTACCAGACTCTCCTCGAGGGAATTGGAGGATCGGGAAGGGCGACCCTAGAGCCGGAACGCCTCCGCCGGATTTTTGCAGGGGATGGATCCCTCCCATGATTAAGTCGAGACGCGCATCCTTCCGCAAGACACCGTCTTATCTGCTATAATGGCCGGATCCGGTTTTTGACGGATCCTCTTTCATGTCCTCCGGAATCGAATTTGTCAGGAAAGGTTTTTTCATGGGTTTTTCCGTATCGGTCAAAAGGACGTTCGCCGCTTCCCACCGGATTGAAGGCTATCCGGGGCTTTGCGCCCGCCTTCACGGCCACAACTGGATGATCGAGGCGGTCTTCGGGACCACGCGACTGAATGGGCTCGGGATGGCGGTGGATTTCCACGAAATCGAACGATGGCTGGATCCGCTTCTCCGTGAGGTCGATCACACCCATCTCAACGAGCATCCCTTTTTTTCAGACAAGAGCACGACGGCCGAAAACATCGCCCTTTTCTTTCATCGGGGGCTTTCAGCCGCCCTCGCTCAGGGACAGACGGAAGGACTGACTCTCCGCCAGGTCTCGGTCTGGGAGATGGAAGGGTACCGGGCCACGTATGAGGAGCCCTGATGGTCCAGGGAGAAGATTTGTCACTCCTCGAGGTGCGTCACCTGTCGGTCTCCCTCCGGACGCGGGAGGGTGAAATCCGCCCGGTCTCGGACGTTTCCTTTACCATCGGAAAAGGCGAGGCCGTGGGGCTCGTGGGGGAGTCGGGATCGGGCAAGAGCCTGACGGGACTTTCTCTCCTCGGACTCTTCCCTCCCGGAGCGAAGGTTCTTTCCGGGGGGATTTTCTTTGAGGGGCTGGACCTGCTCGCGCAGGAGGATTCCGCTCTCCGGAAGATACGCGGCCAACGCATTTCCATGATCTTTCAGGAGCCTCAGAGCGCGCTCAATCCTGTCCTGACTATCGGGACACAAATGCGCGAGCTTTTCAAGAGCCATACCGACCTCTCCGACGACCGGATACGAGAGTGCGTGTCCGACCGTCTCCGGTCTGCGGGCCTTCCGGACCCCGAGCGGGTCTTGCGCTCTTACCCCCATCAGCTGTCGGGAGGAATGCGGCAGCGGGTGATGATCGCCATGGCCATCGCGCTCGACCCCCATCTGGTGATCGCCGATGAGCCGACCACCGCCCTCGACCCCACCGTCGCACTCCAGATTCTGACCCTGCTCTCCTCGATCAGGGAGAGCCGGACGAAGGGGCTTCTCTTCATCTCCCACGACCTCTCCCACGTGCGGCGTATTTCGGACCGTATCCTGGTGATGTATGCCGGCAGGATCGTCGAGTCCTCCCCCTCCCGGGCCTTTTTCGAGACCGGCCCGCTTCACCCTTACAGCCGGGCCCTTCTGGCCTCTCGCCCCGAAGGAACGGGACGGACCAGAAAGGATGCGCCTCTGCCGGCCATTCCCGGGCAGGTGCCTCCCTTGTGGAGTCTTCCAACAGGGTGTGCTTTTGCACCCCGATGCAGCCGGGCGGACGAGCGCTGCCGGACGGAGTCCCCTCCCTGGCAATCAGAAGGGGAGGCCGGCGCCCTTTGCTTTTATCCCGACACGACTCCTCTGGGAGCACCGCTGCATGTTGCCTGAACCTTCTTCCCTTCTCGAGGCCCGGGGCCTCGTCCGGGAGTTCGACCTTCCCGGACGAGGTTTATTCGGACCCCGGAAGTTCCTGACAGCCGTCTCCGATGTCTCCTTCGCCATTCGACGGGGTGAGATCCTGGGACTGGTCGGCGAGTCGGGCTCGGGAAAGACGACCATCGGTCGCATGGTCATGCGACTCCTCGATCCGACCCGGGGACAGGTGTTCTTCGACGGATTCGACCTGACAGCCCTGAAAGGACGGCAGCTCAGACAACAGCGGCGCCGGTTCCAGATGGTTTTCCAGGATCCCTACGCCTCGCTCAATCCGCGAATGCGGGTGGGAGAAATCGTGGGGGAGCCTCTCCTCATTCACGATCTGGCCCACTCCCCGGCCGAAAGGAGAGAAAGGGTGGCCCGGCTCTTCGAGCGGGTTGGGCTGTCTTCCCACGATCTGGACCGGTATCCCCGGGAATTCTCCGGGGGAGGGCGCCAGCGCGTCGGAATCGCCCGGGCGATCGCCTGCTCCCCTGATCTTCTGGTGGCCGACGAGCCGATTGCCTCTCTGGACCTCTCCATCGGGGCACAGATCATCAATCTCTTCGCCTCGCTGAACGAGACCGAGCGGATGAGCATTCTCTTCATCTCCCACGATCTGTCCGTCGTCCGCTATCTCTCCGACCGGGTCGTGGTCCTCTACCGGGGGCGTGCGGTCGAATCCGGGCCCACCCCGGAGGTTTTGACGAATCCGGCCCATCCCTACACCCGGCTTCTGGTCGGTCGGGATCAGGCGGTTCCAGTCGAGCCCCGCAACGGGGAATCGGTATCCTCCGGACTCTGCCCCTTCCTTTCCCGATGTCCGGACGCTCTTCCGGTTTGTCGTGAGGTCGCTCCGGAACATTTCGTGAATGACGGGGGCGGACGCGACGTCGTTTGCCATCTCGCTGCAAGGCAGGTTTTATGGACGCCGTCTTCCTCTTCACCCTCCATCCAAGGAATCGTCTGACATGTCTTCCGCCGCCCTTCATCCGCTCGAAAGGGCCATCCTCCGTGCCTTCCTCTCTGGTCCTGAGCCCGACGCCTATCTGTCGCTTCCGGAAATCGTACGGCTTTCCGGTCTCGAATCCTCTCAGGTCCAGATGGGAGTCGAATGGCTCAAGGCAAAATCCATCCTTGAGGAAAGGGTCGACCGACTGGAGACCGTTCTCTCCCTCACCGAGGGAGGGGAGGAGTCCCGGGTCCGGGGGCTTCCGGAGGAGGTCATCATGGAGGCTCTCTCCGGAGGCCCCAGGGACATGAAGGATTTGAGGGAGCTCTTTCCTGACCCATCGATCGCCTCGAAGGCCATCGGCGCCCTCAAGGAGAGCGGAGCGATTCGAATCGGAGAAGGGGGGTTCGTCCATCGGTCGGGCGATCTTCCCGAAGGGATCAGACGGCTCCGGAGGCTTCTTGAAGAAATTGCCGGATCGGCCTCTCCTGTCTTGCTGGAAGAGCTTTCCAGCGAGGATCAGGAACTTCTCGAGCTGTACCAACGCAAAAGAGGCAAGGGCAAGGGGCTTTTGCGTTTCGACGAGCGGGCCTCGAAGTCCTGTCGTCTCTCCCCGGGATGCACCATCACCGCGGAGGAAATCGCCGCCTCCGAGGGCGCCCTGGGGGCGGTGACTCCCGAGATGCTCATGCACCGAAGCTGGGAGGGCCGCTCCTTCAGGCCCTACTCTCTCGAAACACCTCCTCCGCGACCTGCGACCGGACGGCTCCATCCCTACCGCGAGTTCCTCGACGAAGTCCGGTCCCACCTGGTCCGGCTTGGTTTCGCAGAAATGACCGGGAGTCTGGTCGAGCCGGAGTTCTGGAACATGGACGCCCTTTTCATCCCCCAGACCCATCCCGCCCGGAACATTCATGACATCTATCTTCTGTCCGAGCCCCGGAGCGCCTCCGACATTGATGGATGGCCTCTCGACGCCGTCGCGCGGACTCATGAAGGCCGGGAGGCGCCGACCGAGACCCGGGGGTGGAGACAGAGCTTCGATCCTGCCCAGTCCCGGCGCCTTCTCATGCGGAGCCAGGGGACGGCCCTCTCGGCCCGGACTCTGGCGGGACGTCCGGAGATTCCCGGGAAGTACTTTGCCATCGCCCGATGTTTCCGCCACGACCAGGTCGACGCAACCCATGCAGTGGACTTCTTCCAGGCGGAAGGGATCGTACTCGAAGAAGGGGCGAGCTTCAGGACGCTACTGGGACTTCTGGCGCTTCTGGCGAAGGAGATCGCCGGGGTGGACCGTGTGCACTACAAGCCGGCCTACTTTCCGTTCACCGAGCCTTCCGTCGAACTGCATGCCCACCATCCGGTCCTGGGTTGGATGGAGCTGGGAGGAGCCGGGCTTTTCCGCCCGGAGGTGACACGCCCCCTGGGGGTCACAGTTCCTGTCATCGCCTGGGGGATGGGAATCGATCGCATGGCGATGTTCAGACTGGGACTTTCTGACATCCGGGATTTGTTCACCGGCGATCTATCGACCCTGGCGGCCATGGCCCGTTCGGAGGAGCATTCACGCGCATGGAGTCCGTCGTAGACGGAGATCCGTGCCAAGGACCCTAAAGACAAGAGGTTGTTGTGCCGACACTGGAAGGACATTTTGACGATCTACAGGAGCTTCTGGGCAGGAGGCTCTCCCCGGAGGAGATGGACCGGACCCTTGATGCGGTGAAAGGGGAGTGGAAACAGTTCGACCCTGGAACCGGGCGCTTCAAGATCGAGCTCAACGATACAAACCGGCCTGATCTCTGGAGCGTGGAAGGGATCGCGCGCCAGCTTCGGGGAGGCCGTCCACGTTCCGGCCATCCCTACGGATTTCTCGAGCAGGCGGACCGCCGCAAGCGGAAGGGGGGGGAGCCTGATATCCGGATCGATTCCTCGGTGGACAGGGTCCGTCCCTTCATGGGAGGGTTCTGTGCACGGGGAGGCCGTCTCGGGGCCGAAGGCCTCCTCCAGATCATCGGGACTCAGGAGCGCCTGTCCGATCTCTTCGGGAGAAAGCGCGCTGATCTGGCGATCGGTGTCTACCCTCTCGACCGGATCGTCTTTCCTCTGACTTACCGGGCCTGCGATCCCGTAACCACACGGTTCGTTCCTCTAGGTGCGGACCATGCGATGACGCTGGGTGAGATCGTGGAAACCCATCCCAAGGGACGGGCATACGGGGGCCTTTTGAAGGGGCACTCAGCCTGGCCGGTTCTCTTCGACGCACGGGAGACGATCCTGTCCTTTCCTCCCGTGATCAATGCCACCTCTTCGGGGGAGGTCACCCCGGAGGACGAAGGTCTTTTCGTTGAGGCGACCGGATTCGACCCCGGACGGCTCCTTTTGGTCCTGAACATCCTGGCCGCAAACCTGACGGATCGGGGATACGAGGTCGAGCCCCTCATGGCGGGAGGAAAATCTCCTCTCGTGGCGCCCGCCTCCCCGGGAACCGTCGTTCATGTTCCAACAGGTCTTCCGGCCCGGGTTCTGGGGGAGGAGAGGGATCCTTCCGATTTTGTGGAGACACTCCTGGATTTCGGCTATCCCCAGATCTCCCGTCCGGCGGGAGAAGGAAAATCGGGATGGGAAGTCCTCTCGCCCTTCACTCGGGACGATCTTCTCGGAGCCGTGGATGTGGTGGAGGATTACCTTGTGGCCAAAGGGTATGATACTTTTGAGCCCCTCCTTCCCCGGGAGTTCACGCGGGGGAGGCCAGCCCCCCGCCAGAAAATCGAGTCCCGCATCAGGCAAGCCTTGACGGCGATGGGATACCAGGAACTCCTCTCAAACATCCTGACCGGAGAGCCGCTCGTGACGGAGCGCCTCGGGCGGGATGCCGGGGCTTTGGTCCGGATCGACAACCCGGCAAGCCTTCAGTTCGCCGTCGTTCGCCCCTCACTTCTGGCCGGCCTTCTCGCGGCCGAGGCACGATCTGGCCGGGCCCTCTATCCCCACAGGATTTTTGAGGTCGGGGAGGCGATGCGTCTCGGGGCCGCCTCGCGGGGCGAAGAGGATCGGCCGATCAACGATCTTTGGCTCATGTCGGCCCTCCTTGCGCATCCCCAGGCCAGTGTTTCCGAGCTCCAGGGGGTTCTCGAGATGTTGTTCGAGCGGATGGATCGGACATTGGTCATTCGAACCGCCGACCTCGCTCCCTATCTGCCTGGACGATGTGGAACGTATGTGAACAGGTCGGGCGAGACGGTTGCGACGGTCGGAGAGATCCATCCGGAATTTCTGGACAGGTGGGGGATCCGGATGCCCACGGTCTGTTTCGAGGTTGATCTGGAGGCGATGCTGGCCTCCTGAGCTTCGGCCGGGACGGGGAGAGCATGAAGACAACGCTTACACCCAGACGTCTGCTGGATCATCTGCTGATCGGGAGGTCGGTTGGCCTTCTGGTTGCAGGAACCCTCATCCTGGCCCTCCTGGGAATCGCCTTTTTCGAATCGGCGGAATACAGCGATTACCGGAATGCGGTGGAGGCGCGAGCGGTCCGGGCTGCCCTGACACGCGCCTCAGCTGTGTCCCGTCGCCTCTCGTCGCACTTTCTCGATCTTGGGTTTGTGGCGGCCACCCTTCCGGAAATCAACCACCCGATCCGGACTCCCGGGCCGAAACCCGGTCCGAAGAGGGAGCAGACGCTCCGGATTTTCCTGGCCCTTCACCCGTCCCTGGTCGACTTCGAGCTCTATGACCCGCGAACCGGCCGGATCCTTTGGTCAACCCGGGTTTCGCCCGAGTCTTCCCTCCCGGCCCCTTTTCCTGCAAACGGCTATGCCACACCCCTCCCCGAGAATCCCTCTTTTCTTGTGGGACGCAGCCGGCTTTCTTCCCGTCTCGGAACGCGGATTCTCCCCCTCTCGATCCTGCTTCCCGCCCAGGCCGGGAGATCCCCTCTGGGGGTTCGGACCTCCCTTCGGGTGGCGAACCTGGTTCCCCCGAAGGCCCATCGCACCTTCAGCTTTTCCCTCAGGGATCTCCGGAACGGAGACATTCTGTTCCTGGTCCGGGGAAACCGTCCCGACTCCCCTCTGATTCCCGGAGACAAAAACATCGTCCGGGTTCCTGTTCCCGGATACCCCTTCGAAATGACGGCGTATTGGCCGAATTCCCTGGTCCGGGAAGGGTGGATGGGCCTGTCGTCACGACGGTGGATGCTCGAGGAGGGAGGACTGTTTTTGCTGGTCCTGATGGTTTTGGGGATTCGGACTCTGGTTCGCCGTCAGGAACGCCAGGGCAGACAGCTCGCCGAACTGTCCGAGCTCGACGAAGCGATCTTCGATGGAGCCGGAGCCCTGGGACTGGTCCTTGATCCGAATGGCGAGGCCCTTCGCATCAACCGTACGGCGAGAAGATTTTTGGGAGTGACGGCGGAAGAGGTCCGGGGAAAGCCCTGGGAGTGGATGCGTTTCTTGACGGCAGAGGACCGTTCAGACGTCCGGAGCTTCTTTGACGCACTGACGCGGGGGGAGGCCCCCGTTCCCTCCGAATGTGCCTGGACCGGAAGGACCGGAGAGCGTCGGACCTTCGAATGGAGCCTCTCCGTCCTTAATGACGGGGAGGGGCGTCCCCTTTATCGGGTTTTTCTGGGGCTCGACGTGACCGAACGTCGGGAACTTGAAGGAAGACTCGAGGAAAAAAACGAACGGCTCGAGCGTCTGTTAGCTTTCGATGTTCTGCGGGGTCGGGTCGCGGAGGCGGTGTCGAGAGAGATCCGGGAAGAGGAAATCCTTCCGGATTTCTGCCGACTTGCGATCGATGTTCCTGAAATCCGGCTGGCTTGGGTCGGTCGTCCCGATGAGGCTGGGATCTTTCGGGTTCTGGCGTCCTCCGGAGAGAACGGATACCTCGAACACGCCGTTGTCTCGAGCCTTGACGACCGTCCGGAGGGCCGGGGTCCGATGGGCCAGGCCTGGAGAACGGACCGGCCAGTTTATAATTCCTCCTTTAGGCGAAACCTTGTCATGGGACCATGGGAATCCTTGTCCCGCCGCTTTGACTTCCAGTCCAGTGCCTCCATCCCGGTCCATCGCGGGGGAGCGATCTGGGCGGTGCTGACCGTCTACCTCGACAGGGAGGAAAGTTTCGAGCCCGAGCTTCGGCATCTGCTCGAGGCGATCGCGGACAATCTTTCTCTGGCCCTCGACCGTTTTGATCTCTTGCAGAGAGAAAGGATTGCCACGGCCCTCAAGGAGACCCTTCTCGCCAATACCACGGCCGGAATCGACCTCGTTCGCTATCCCGACCGGATTGTGGTCGAGGCGAACAGGGGCTTTCTCGAAATCCTGGGTTACGGGGCTCCGGAAGAAATCGTGGGACACAGCGTCCGGGATCTTTATTTCGTGGGAGACGACAGCTTTGAAAAAATGGGAGAGGCCTCGAATGAGGCCCTCGCGACAGGGAGAGCCTTTCTCCGGGACCTGCGTATCCGCCGTGCAAACGGCTCTGAAGGCTTCGTGGATCTCTCCGGACAGAAAATCGCCGGGGAAGGGCCCGATACGGTCGTCTGGACGATCATCGACGTCTCCGAGCGGCATCGTCTGGCCCGGGATCTGTCCCGGCTTGCCGATTTCAACAGTCTTCTGGCCCAGGTCAATCAGGCGATCGCCGAAGCGACGGTTGAGGAGTCACTTCTCCAGGGAATCTGCGACCTGGCGGTCCGCTTCGGGAAGCTTCGTCTGGCCTGGATCGGGCGTCCGGAAGACGGAGGGACCGTCAAGGTGGAGGCGAGCGCCGGAGAGACAGCATTTATCGAGAACCTCGAGATTTCGGTCGATCCGGATCATGATGGCGGGAAAGGGATTGTTGGCGAGGTCTGGCGGACGGGGCGCCCTCTTTTCAATGTCGACATTCCTGAAAGGCTTGGCGGAACAACGGCTGGGGAAAGGGCCCGTCACCACAATCTCCGGACCGCGGCGGTCCTTCCGGTCATGCGGGAGGGAGGAATATGGGGGGTCCTGGCGCTGTATCACGAGGAGCCGGCCAGTTTCGACCCCGCTCTTCAGGAGGTGCTCTCGGAGCTGGCACGGGATGTCTCCCGGGGGCTCGACCGTCTCGAGTCCCTCCGACGGGAAAGGGAGTCGGCGGCCTTCGAAAAGGTCCTCCTTGAAAACACACGGGCGGGGATCATGCTCCTCGAAAAGCGCCGGATCCGCTACGCAAACGACCGGATGCGGCAGATGCTGGGCTATGACCAGGTGGGGGAAATGGTGGGTCATACGACCCGGATGCTTTATGGCGATGCGGGGGAATTCGAGCGGGTGGGTTTTGCATACGGGTTTCTTTCAAATCGTGAAAGCGTCGAGATCCCGGACGTGAGGATGGTCAAGAAGAACGGGCATCCTGTCATGGTGGACATCTCCCTGGCCCGTATTCCGGACGAACCCTCGGTGGTCGTGGGCACTGTCCATGACGTGGGCGACCGGCATGCCCAGACGGAACGGCTCCGCCTCCTCTCCTCATATAACACCCTCCTCGCCCATGCCTCGGAGGCGCTTTCTGCCGGATTCGACGAATCCACGCTTCTTTCAAAGCTTTGCGAACTGGCCGTCACTCACGGCGAGATGACGGTGGCCGCCATCCTTTGTCCGGATGGCCGGGGAGGGATGCATGTGGTGGCGTCCTCGGGGCAGGCGGACATTCCTGGAGGGGGGAGCTCACCTCTGCAAGGAGTGAGCGAAATCGTGGATCGCCTCGCTCCGGTCCTTGGGGGTCGCGGTCCTGTCTTCGACCCGGATCCGACAGGGACCCGGGCGCTGTGGGGGGAAAGACTCCGGGAGTTCGGACTAAACGCCAGCGGGGCCCTTCCGCTCCTCCGGAAAGGGGTCCCCTGGGGGCTCCTTTTTGTCGCCCATGTGAAGGAGGGTGCCTTCAGCGATCCCGTTCTCGAAGGGCTCCTGACCGAACTCGCCCGAAATATCTCTCTTGGCCTTGACCGACTGGATCTTCTCTCCCGGCAAAATCTTCTCTCAAGCGCGGTGGCGGCAGTCGGGGAAGGGGTCGTGATCACAGAGACTGATGGACGAATTATTTTTGTCAACGAAGGGTTTTCGTCGATCACGGGGTACCCGGCCGAGGAGATGATAGGGCAGAATTGCCGGATCCTGCAGGGAGAGGGGACCGACCCAGAGACGGTCGAAAAAATCCGCTCGGCACTTCGGGAGGAGCGCCCTTTTCACGGGCAGATTCTGAACTACAGGAAGGACAAGACACCCTTCTGGAATCTCCTTTCCATCAGCCCGCTCCGGGACTCCTCTGGCCGGCTCGTCGAATTTGTCGGAAACCAGCGGGATATCACCTCCCTGATCGATCTGACCAAAAGACTGGAGTTTGACTCGCGCCACGACCGGCTGACCGGCCTGCCGAACCGGCGTGGGCTTGACCTCGAGTTTGACAGGCTCCTCGCCCGCTCCGCCCGGTACGGGTGGTCCTTTGCCGTCGCTATTCTTGACCTCGACCGTTTCAAGCCAGTTAACGACCGCTATGGCCACGAGGCCGGAGACCGTCTTCTTCGTCTGACGGGGGAGCGGATCCTGGGAGTTCTTCGAAAGACCGACTTCCTGGCCCGGCTCGGTGGAGATGAATTTGTGCTTCTTCTTGAAAATATAACGGGTCGTGAGGAGCTTGGGGATCTCCTCGACAGAATCGACCGGACCGCAAGAATGCCTGTGAGTCTTGAGGAAGGGGAAGAGGTCTCGGTGGGAGTGTCGATCGGTGTGGCGTTGTCCTCTCCCGGTTCGGGGGCTCCTGAAAATCCGGAGAATCTCATGCGACTTGCCGATCAGGCTCTCTACGAAAGCAAGGGTCACAAGACAGACCGCTCCCGCTGCTGGATGATATACGGAGAAACGGTTCCGCTGGCACGGACCCATGCCCAGTGTCTTCTCTACGAGCGGAAGGTGGAGGTTCATTATCAGCCCGTCCTCGACAACAGGACGGGCCGGATCGTAGGGGTCGAGGCGCTGGCACGCCTCCGGGACGTTGATGGATCGATCCTTTCTCCGGCCTCCTTTCTTCAGGACTATGGGGGAGACGATCTCTTCGAACTCTCCCGGCAGGTGATGGAACGGGCCCTCTCGGATCTCGGAGAGCTTTTCGACACGGACCCGTCCCTCTGGGTTTCTGTCAATGTCGATCCCCGATCCATTACCGAAGGATGCCTCGAATGCCTTGGGAGGATGCTCGGGGATGCACGGATCGACCCTTCCCGCCTCACGCTCGAGATTCTCGAGGGACAGGAGTTCGGCGAAACGATTGTGGCTCTCGAGCTTCTGAAACGGCTCAAGGGATTGGGAGTCAGGTTGGCCATGGACGATGTAGGAAGTGCCTATTCGTCGCTCCTTCGCCTGAAGGATCTCCCCGTCGACAAGGTGAAGCTCGATCAGGGTTTTGTCCGGACCCTCGAGAGACGTCCGAAGGATCTCCATTTCGTTGAGGCGATCATGGAGCTTTCCCACAGGATGGGGCTTTCCCTTGTTGTGGAAGGGGTGGAAACCGGCCCGATCCTGGATGCCATGCGCATGTTGGGAGTGGACCTCCTTCAGGGGTACGGGATCTCTCGCCCTCTGCCTCTTCCCGATCTGGTCGCCTTCCTTCGCACGTATCCTCCGGAAAGGAATTTTGTGCCGAAATCCCTTCTCGGTCTCTATGCCCTGCTGGTCCGGACTCATGGGATGCAGTTGGAGTTTCTCCTTCAAAGCCCGGCCGTTTTTGATCTGACGTCCCTTGGAGACGTGAAGGATTGTCCTGTCCAAAAAACCATAGACAGGTTTGGGCTGGTTTCCGGAGGGAAAATCGACCGGCTACACTCCCGCTATCACGAGGCTTTGGCGGCAGGAATTCGAAAAATTCGGGAGAACGGGCTGAGTTCGCTGGAAGAGGATCTCGCTCCTTTGAAAAAGGTCTCAGATCGGTTGGCAGAGGCCGTTTTGGAGGAAAAAGAGAGAATGGATGAGGAGGAAGGGAAAAAATGAGGAGGAAGACTCAGATCTGAAAATAGGTTGTTGTTCGATTCCTTCCGTTCTGCTTTGACTGGTACATGGCCTTGTCGGCCCGCTCGATCGTCTGACGCCAATTCTGCCCTGGCTTGTGAACGTCGATGCCGATCGAAACAGTCACGACTCCTATCGTTTTGCTGTCCTTGGCGTTCAGGAGTGCGATTCGCTCCACGTTCTGGCGAATGTTCTCGGCGACAATATGGGCCTTATCGATGGGCGTCGCCGGAAGAATGATGATGAACTCCTCCCCTCCGTATCGGGCCACGATGTCTTCACCCCGCGTCTTTGCCCTGAAAACCTGCGCGACGGCCTGAAGGACACGGTCCCCCACGACGTGGCCGTATTCGTCGTTGATCTGCTTGAAATGGTCGATGTCGAGAAAAAGAAAGGAGCAGTCTCCGGCTTTTTTTTCGTGGATCTGAAGACAGGATTGGATCTGTTTTTCAAACCCTCGCCTGTTGATGACCCCGGTCAGAGGATCGATGGCTGATGCCTGGGCCACTGCCTGAAGCTCGGATCGGAGGGACTCAATTTCTTTTCGGCTGTCCCGCAACTGATTTTCAAGTGTTTCGCTCGTCTCAAGAAGCTTTTTGGTCTCTCCCGCGAGCCGGGTGATGACAGACTGGAGAAGGGAGGAGTCGACGACCTCGGCTGTCCTAAGGGCATTGTGCTGGGAAAGAATTCCGAATCGGGCCTTTTGGGTCGTCTGCATGGTCGTGTTGGCCGATTCGGCCATGCGGTTAAGGATTTCGAGGGTTTCCTGGGTCAGGAGCCCTCGCTGCTCGAGGACGGGAAGGGTTTGTTCCGGAACGATGAATCCGTAATAGGCTTCTTCGATCTTCTTGTCGGTCAGGGCCCCTGCGGCGACTAGATCGTCGATGGTTTTTCGAAGGCCTGGATTGATGTTGGTGACATATTCGTAAACGACGGTGTAATGAACGGGGGTGAAGGAAAGACGCCATTCACCCATCTTCTGCAGGACGAGACGGAGGATTTCTGCGCTTTCATCTTTGCTTTCCGCATAGCGGACGACCATTCTGACGCCCCTGCCGGATAGATAAGAAAGAATAAATCACTTTCCGTTTTTTCTATTTTCATCTTTCAAGGCCCTGAAGTCAAAGGCTCTGGAAGAGAGGGAGGCGCATGGCTGTACCTAGTTCCCGTTAAGATGACAGGGAATGGGAAAATCGATAACAAAAAAGGCGCCATCAGGCGCCATTTTTGTTTTGGAAAGAGACCGGAGAGCTATCCGGCCTTGACCTTGTTCAGAAGATCAGTGAAAGCATCGGGCTGGTTCAAGGCCAAATCAGCCAGGATCTTGCGATCAAGTCCAATGCCCATTTTCTTGAGACCGGCGATCAGGCGGCTGTAGGTCAGTCCCTGGGGACGGCACGCCGAATTGATTCGCTGAATCCACAGCCTTCTGAATTCCCTTTTCTTGGCTTTGCGATCACGATAGGCGTATGTCAAGCCTTTTTCAACAGTATGTCGGGCCGACCGGTAGAGACGGGAACGCCCTCCCCAGTATCCCTTGGCCATATCGAGAATTTTTTTTCGACGGGCCCGAGTCTGCGGACCGCCTTTTACGCGTGGCATCGATTTCCTCCTTGAAGGGACAAAATGACAATGACCCCCGTAATCGGAATTTCGTCCGTACGGAGGCCTTCAGGTCAGATATTCAGGTTTACGAGCACCTTTTTGGCTTGGCCTTTTTCAAGGATGCCTGTCGAGAGGGATCGTGTCCTTTTCGAGGACTTCCCCGTCATGAGGTGACGTTTTCCGGACTGATGAAACTTGACCTTGCCCGTTCCAGTCAGGGAAAATCTTTTTTTTGCGGCACGTTTTGTTTTGAGAACACGTCCTGTTGCCACGTTGCACGTCCTTTCCTCGAATATTAGACCTGAAAAAATCACAATTTCAAAATGCTAGCACATATGATCGAAGGGATCAATCCTTAGGGGAGGATGCGTCGTCATCCGTTCCTTTGGAGTCCTTTGAAGCACTTTTGGGGGGTACGGCAGGGGCCAGGACCATGGTCATGCTGGTGCCTTCGAATTTCGGGGGTGATTCGACGATGGCCTTGGGTCCCAGAGCCGTGATCATCTTCTGCATCAGTTCCGTTCCGATTTCAGACCGGATCATCTCCCTTCCCCGGAAGACCAGAGCGACCTTTGCCTTGTTGCCTTCTTCAAGGAAACGCTCCACGTAATGAATCTTGATTCCGAGATCGTGGTCATTGATATGGGGACGGAACTTGAGCTCCTTGACCTGCCCGGTTCTCTGGTGCTGTTTCATGGAGTGGACCTTCTTGCTCTGCTCGTACTGGAACTTTCCATAATCCATGAGCTTGCAGACGGGAGGTTTGGCATTGGGAGAAACCTCGACAAGGTCAAAGCCCGCTTCTTCAGCTTTCTTGATCGCAACGATTGTGGGAACGATGCCAAGCTGTTCCCCATCGGCGCCGATAAGACGAACTTCCTTGGTTTTGATCTCATAGTTGATGCGTGTTTTGGAATTAATCAGGAACCCCCTTCGTAATGGTTGTCATTTTGGTGCCTCAATTTTGTCCATCAAGGGCCAGTCCGGAACGGTTTTCCTGCTCTACGGCCAATTTTGCGGATTCCCATGGAAGAGCTCCTCCCGGACTTCCGTCACGATGTCTGAGCGAAACCGTTCCTTCCTCCATCTCACGGTCACCGATGATCCACATCTGGGGAACCTTGAGAAGTTGGGCTTCCCGGATCTTGAGGCCGATTTTTTCATTTCTGAAATCCGTCGCCACCCGAAGTCCGGAAGATTCAAGTGAGCGGGCAATCTTTTCCGCGTAGGGAATGTGACGGTCGGCAATGGTGAGGATTGTCACCTGTTCGGGTGCGAGCCAAAGAGGAAAAGCCCCCTTGAAATGCTCCACCAGAATTCCAAAAAAGCGTTCGACTGATCCCAGAAGGGCCCTGTGAATCATAATAGGACGGACATCCTTTCCGGAGATGTCACGATAGGTCAGGTCGAATTTTTCCGGAAGGTTGAAATCGACCTGAATTGTCGAAAGTTGCCATGTCCGTCCGAGAACGTCATGGAACTTCATGTCGATCTTGGGGCCGTAGAAGACGCCTTCTCCCGGATCGATCTCGTAAGGAATTCCGGAGGTCCGGAGAGCCTCTTCGAGGGCACGGGTGGCGACCTCCCAGTTCTCGTCTGAGCCGACGGAACCTTCTGGGCGGGTTGACAGATAGACCGACCGATTCGTAAAGCCGAAGGGAATGAGCATCTCGTCCACGAGTTTCAGAACTTTACCGATTTCGGTGGCTATGTCCTCTGGACGGCAGAAGATATGGGCGTCATCCTGGGTGAACCCGCGGACCCGGAGGAGACCATGAAGGGTTCCCGAGCGCTCGTACCGATAGACGGTTCCCAGTTCAGCAAAGCGCACCGGCAGGTCTCGGTAGCTCTGAATGGATTCCTTGAAGATCAGAATATGAAAAGGACAGTTCATCGGCTTGAGTTCAAATTCGGCGCCTTCGATTTCCATGGGAGAAAACATGCTGTCCCGATAGAAGTCCCAGTGGCCAGATTTTTTCCAGAGATCGAGGCGGGCAATGTGAGGGGTGTAAACATATTGGTATCCGTGGCGATCGTGGCGAAGTTTCCAGATATCCTCGATCACACGGCGAATGCGGGCACCGCGGGGAAGCCAGAGAACCATCCCCGCGCCATTTTCATCAAGAGTCCGGAAGAATCCCAGTTCTTTTCCCAGTTTTCGGTGGTCTCGCTGACGGATTTCCTCGAGACGTTCGAGGTAGTCGTCGAGCTCTTTCTGGGTCGGGAACGCGGTTCCGTAAATTCGCTGAAGGGAAGGGTTACCTTCGGTTCCCTTCCAGTAGGCGCCTGAAGAGGAGAGAAGCTTGACGGCCCCAATCTTCCCGGTGTCCGATATGTGAGGTCCCCGGCAAAGATCGGTGAAGTCTCCCTGTTCATAGACCGTGATCTCGGACTCTTCCGGAATCCCGTGAAGGATTTCCAGCTTGAAGGTCTCACCTTTTTCGGAAAAAAAGTCTCCGGCTTCATTCCGGGAAAGGGCCCGGCGGACAATGGGAGACCGTTCGGCAATGATGGCCTTCATTTCAGCTTCGATCTTCTGGAGATCCTCGGGAGAAAAGGGACGCTCAAAGTGAAAATCGTAGTAAAAGCCTTCCTCAGTTGCGGGTCCGATCCCCACCTGGGCCGAAGGGAAAAGGCGTTTCACCGCCTGGGCCAGAACATGGGCGGCACTATGCCGGAGGGCCTTTAAAGAGATGTCCGGCTCATGGGTCGTCTGATTCAACTTGTCCTTTCAAAAGTTGTCTGGGAAGAATCCGTTTATGACAAAACAGAAGATTGTTTCCATATTATAGGAGATGGGGTCTGCAAGACAATGGTCAGCAACTTCCCCTCCAGTTTTTGAGATTGAGGGTGAGGGGTTCTGGAATAATTTTTCAAAAAGACTTTACATTTGCCTTGGAAGATTCTATAAATATCTCCGTTTCCCATGAAATCTTCCATATCTTTCAGGATGGGCCGGTTTTCGCTTCGGACAAAGGACAGGCGCCCATTTAAACGGCCCTTGTCTGCTGCCGGGTCCTCTCCGAGGATGACCGGACTCTTGGCGAGCGACTTTTTCTGCAGTCTGATCCGGGCTAAGGTTTGACCCGTATTCAGGAGTGATTCCTGCGCGAACGCGAGAAAGGACCGACTTGAGACCTTTACGCTCCGGAAACTTCCACCCCTTCCAGGGCCTGCCGCTCATGGCCCTTGCTTTTTTCTTGTTTCTGGCGATTCTTCTTCCCCATTCGGCACATGCCGATCCCTTCAGGGACTTTATCATCTATCCCTATGAAACGCCCGAGCAAGGGGAGGTGAGTATCGGCACCTGGCAGACCTTGTTGCTGCCTGACAAACAGTCAGAATCGATTTACGGAAACAATCTCCGAAATGCCAATATGCTTTTTTCCACATATGTCCTGGAGTTCGGTGTCACCGACTGGTGGACCCTCGGAGCCTATATCGATTTTGCCGCCGGTGCGGGGCAGACCTATTCCTATCTCCAGACCCGTGCCATCACCACCCGCCTTCGTTTCCCGAGGATTCCCGATTTCATCGATCCCGCGGTCCAGATCGAATACTGGGCTCCGGGCGGGGGAACCGGGATGCAATCATTCCTTAATATTATCCTGATCGCGGAGAAAAAGATCGGACGCTTCATCGTTGACGTCAACCCCTCCTTCTTTTTCGCGACAGACGGTTCGGAGCCAGGAATTCCCCCCGAGTTCGCATATTCTGCGGGTGTCTATTATCTCCTAGCGGAGAATGTCAATGCGGGAATCGAAGTCTTTGGGGATGACGGGGTGATCAGTAACATGGGGCCGCTGGGGGGGCCCGCTTCCCTTTATCAAGAAATGCAGCAACAGTTCATCTTTCAAAGCTGGAACTTCGCCATTGGGGAGCATGTCGACTGGAATATCGGGGTGGGAACCGGTCTGACGCCCGTTAGCGCCCCTTTCGCGATCAAAACCATCTTCGAATACCACTTCAAGCCTTTCGACTTTGAAGAGAAGGAAGGGAAACGCTATGAAGAGGAGCAGGATATTCACTGAGCCCCGTCCCTTCCCGCATCTCGCTTGCGGAGAGGGGCGGGATCAGTTATCCTGACCTCATGATTGAAAAAATGAATCGATTCATGGCTCAAGGATTGAACCAAGGCAGGGGGCTCATCCTGTTAGCCGCGGCTTCCCTTTTCTTATCGGCTTGCCAGAAGCCGCAGACTGTGACACTTCCTGCCGTTTCTCTTCCGGGGGGGACGCCTTTTTCGCTCCTTCGCCCGCCATCACCTCCTGTTTCTCCATCCAGCAAGAAGAACTCTGACTTCATCGGAGTCCTTTCGGGAATTACGAAGGATTCGCGAAATCTCGTTGTGATCGGATATCAGGGAACCCTCCTTCGCCTGTCTTCCAGGACCCGACAGTGGAGCCGTTCTGTTCCTCCTGTACCTGTGGATTTTTACGGGATAAGCCGTACTCCTTCTGGTGTCCTTTGGGTCGCCGGAGACCGGGGTGTTCTTCTCCGGTCCAAGGACGGTGGGCGATCATGGGAACAGGTTCAAACGGGGGTGGGTCGGCTATTCCTTAATGCCATCAGCTTTCCGACAGACCGCGTCGGATACGTTGTGGGGGAGAATGGGGTCATTCTCAGGACAGTCGATGGGGGAGATCATTGGGTACGCCTGAACTCCCCGACAAAAAAGAACCTATATGCCATCACCTTTACAGACGAATCCCACGGATTGGTCGCCGGCTGGCACAAGAGACTTTTCAGGACGGAGGACGGTGGAAACCGTTTCACCGCCGTCGACATAGCCGTGCAGAAGGTGACAAGACAGAAGCCCTCCTTCAACAGCCTGTGGGGGGAAAAGGATGAGGTCCTTCTGGCCGGGGACCATGGTCTTCTTTTTTCTTCGTCCGACGGAGGAAGACGTTTTTCCCAGATTCAGACGGGAACGCTGCACGATTTGTACGGGGTATGTCGGACAGGAGAAGGCGTGGTGGCCGCGGTCGGAGAGCAGGGAACTCTCATTCTGATCACCCGGAGCCCGTCCGGGGAATCGAAGACTGAGTCGCCCCTCGGGCCCTTTCAGGGGTCCGACTTTCTCGGGGTCTCCTGCGGGTCGACCCACGTACGTGTCTCAGGTTCGAATGATGTTGTCCTTGTTCCCGCCAACCCCAAGTAATAAGAAAGATTCCTGACCAGACAGTTCTGGCTTGAGGGGAAACCGTGGCCCTTTTCAAAATTTATCATCATACCCGTACCGGCATAGCCCGCTTCAATACCACCGTCCTCAGGAAGGTGGTCGGTCTTGGCGCACTTTACTCGACGGGTTATGGGGATGTCGGGTCTTCCATTTATTATGCCTTGGGAATCACCACGATTTATGCAGGAGGAGCCTCTTTCCTGGCGATAGGGGCGGCAGGCCTATTCTTCATCGCCACTGTCCTGAGCTATGCCGAGCTTTCGAGTGCCATTCCGGAAGGGGGAGGGTCGTCCCTCTTTGCCCAGCGCGCTTTCGGTGATGGGTGGGCCTTTTTTACCGGATGGGCCCTTCTTCTGGATTACATTCTGACCCTCTCGATCAGCGCTTTTTCTGTGGGTCCCTACCTGGGATATTTTTTCCCGATCTTCAAGACCAACCCCCAGGTCAATGTGACCTTTACCGGCCTTTTGATCCTGGTTCTTGTCATCCTCAACATCATCGGGCTCAAGGAGTCGTCCTGGTTCAGTCTGATGCTGGCCGGTTTCGATGTGATCACACAGATCTCCCTCATGGCGATGGGAGCTTTTCTTCTGTTCAACTTCAACACTATCTGGCATCAGTTTACCCTCGGAACGGCTCCCACCTGGCACAATTTTCTCTACGGCATTTCGATCGCTATGGTTGCCTATACCGGAATAGAGGCGATCAGCCAGATGGCAGGTGAGGCAAGAAATGCGGAAAAGCTTGTTCCTCGGGCGATGTTCCTGACCATGGGCACGACGATTCTGCTTTATTCTGGGATCTCTCTCGTGGCCCTCTCTGCCATGAAGCCTGAAATCCTGTCCACCACCTGGGTGAATGACCCGATTGCAGGGATTGCGAATGCGATGCCCCATGTTGGAGCCTTCATGGCTCCCTGGGTCTCGGTACTTGGCGCAACCATCTTGACTGTGGCGGCCAATGCCGGCCTGATCGGGGTTTCCCGGCTGGCGTATTCCATGTCGAACAACCTTTTGATCTCGCCTCTCTTTCACAAAACGAGCACCCGATACAAGACGCCGATGGTTTCGATCGGGATCTTTGGGACCCTGGCCGCCTTGATTGTGGCGTTTTTCCCCTACCTCGACGTTCTTGCCGACCTTTACAACTATGGGGCCATGCTGTCATTTTCCATGACCCACCTGGCTCTCATCAAGCTTCGGAAAAAAGAGCCGGATCTCAAGAGGCCCTTTCGAGTCCCTCTGGCAATCCGGGTCGCCGGCTGGGAGATCCCGATTCCGACGGTCTTTGGATTTATGGGGACCTTCGGTGTTTTTATCATGGTTCTTCTCTTTCACAAGTACGGTCGGATTTTCGGGACTGTCTGGATGGCGGGAGGAATATCCTATTATTTGTGGTTTCGCCGGAAAGAATCGCTGCCGGTCATGGAGCGGGTCAAAATTACAGAAATCAAGGAGGAGTATCCTGAGGCCAAGCCCCACAGACATATCCTTGTTGCGACTTCTCCCACCCGTCCTTCCGAGATGTTGCGAGATGTCCTCAAGGTGGCGAAGGCCGATGGGGCAAAGGTGACCGTGATCACCGTTCTCGAAATCCCCCTTGCGCTCCCCTTGACGGCCGCGCTCCCGAAAGAGGAGGCCGAGGCGCGCCACACGCTTGACCTATGCCAGGCGATCGGTCTGGAAGAGGATGTTATTGTCGATACAATTTTGGCTCGTGGGAGGGCCATCGGTCCTGTTCTCAACATGCAGATCAGGCGTCTGGGCGCGGACACAGTGGTTATAAACGATACAGGAAGCTCTCTTGCGGCCTCGGTTCTTGGAGCGATCCGGCGGTCTTCGAACACCGTTCTGATCTGGACCTTTCAGATCTATTCGGGGGCCGGTTTGTCTCGCACGCCTCGCCCGAGACTGAGTGGGGAAGAGCCGATCATCTCATCCTTACCCCATATCGATCCAAATTTGCCGGCCAGCGAGGAGTCCTCTCCAGCCTGATGGTCAGGGATTTTTCTTGTGGAGTGCAGCGCAGCTTTCGCAGATGCCGTAAATTTCAAGTCGATGAAAAACAATCGAGAAATGGTTTTCCTTGGCTGCGGCGAGCTGGAGTTGTTCAATAAGGGGTTGATCGAACTCGACGACCTTTCCGCACTCGATGCAGATCAGGTGGTCATGGTGATTGGCCGGCATGGCTTCATATCGGCTGAACTCGTCATTGAACCGATGTTCTTCCACGAGCCCTTTTTCCTTGAGGGCGTGAAGAGTCCGATAAATGGTCGCAAGGCCGATTCGTGGAGTCTGGGCCCGGACCAATCCGTGGATCTCTTCGGCGCTCAAGTGAGCCTTCGACTCCACAAGAACTTTCAGGACTCTTAGTCGCTGCTGGGTCGGGTGGATCCCGTGAGAGCGAAGATGCTCGGAAAGGTCCACTCCGGCCGCAGCGGGCCTGTTTTTGACCGAGCCAGAGATTCCTGTGGTTTTCTTTCTTGGAACGATGGGGTCTGGCATTCTTAGTCTCTATTAATGTGCGTTTTTGGAAATGGAAACGACTGTTCATTCGGAAACCAAGGATCCCATCGGGATCACTTTTCCGATTTTCAGCGTTTCTGAATGATTCGTGGAATGTATTTTAAAATATTCTCACAGTTGAAGATCAGTTTCAATCGATACTGACCTCTGTTTCAATGTGATCTACTCCTCTTACGCTCTTGTCCGAATTGTTTTGCATCCTATCGAGGCATTGTGGTATATTCCACCTTTGCGACTTTGGGCGGGACCTGATGGTCCCTTGGAGTATCGGCAGAATTTTCTGCCGAATCAATAGTCAGGCTATCAGAAAGAGGGGGGCCTCATGGCAGAAAATTTTGCCGTGATACGGACAGGGGGCAAGATGTATCGCGTTGCCCCTGGACAGATTCTCGTCGTGGAACGCCTTGAGGAAGAGGGGGCGGTCATCTTCGACCAGGTGTTGATGGTGTCTGATGAAGGCGTTATTTCATACGCGACGGAAGATAAGCCGCTTGCCGTCGAGGTTCATGGACGCATTCTTCGCCAGGAAAAGGATCCGAAAATCATTGTTTTCAAGAAGAAGCGCCGCAAGAACTACCGGCGCAAGAAGGGACACCGCCAGCTTGTGTCCCGAGTAAAGATTGAATCCATCATCAAGACAGCTTAGGAGAGGAACATCTCATGGCTCATAAGAAAGGGGTTGGTTCAACCCGTAACGG
The DNA here is from genome assembly GCA_021802325.1 of Nitrospirota bacterium. Next base: position 7,661 of record JAKAAM010000006.1, on the reverse strand, counting down.
ACGCGATTCTGAATCGAAACGCCTAGGGGTCAAGCGCCACGATGGCCAGTTTGTCCTGGCTGGGAACATCCTGGTCAGACAACGGGGGACCCAGTTTTATCCCGGAGAAAATGTAGGGATGGGGCGAGATCATACCCTTTTTGCTATGCAGACAGGCACCGTCCGCTTTTCCCGGTACGGTCGGGACGCGAAAAAGATCAGCATCGTACCCCACATCATTCTTGTCCCTGGGACTGTCGAGGCCTGACCCTGCGGTCAGCTTTCGGGCAGTTTCTGTTTTTCTCCCTCCGGAGGGTCCATGTCTCAGTTTGTCGATGAGGTCACTCTTTGGGTCTCCTCCGGCAAAGGGGGTGACGGGTCGGCCTCCTTTCGGAGGGAGAAATTTGTTCCTCGCGGGGGGCCAGACGGAGGAGATGGAGGGAACGGCGGGTCCATTATCCTCCAGGGAACCGCCGCGAAATCGACTCTGCTCGATTTCAAGCACAGACCTCGTGTTGTCGCCTCTTCAGGGGAGAATGGTCGGGGAAAAAAACAGCACGGGAAGAACGGGCTGGATCTGACGCTCCAGCTGCCATTGGGTACCCAGGTTTTCAACGCCGATACGGGTGAGCTACTGGCCGACCTGGTTTTCGAAGGGCAGACCTTCGTTGCGGCCCAGGGAGGACGTGGTGGTCGCGGAAATGTTCACTTCGCGACTCCGACAAGACAGGCTCCAGAGTTTGCGGAGCCCGGAAAGCCGGCCCAGGATGTTTTCCTGAAATTTGAGCTTAAAGTCATGGCAAAGGTCGGCCTACTGGGATTCCCAAACGCCGGAAAATCCACCTTCCTTGGCAGAGTCACCCGCGCCCATCCTCGTATCGGATCCTATCCCTTCACAACCCTATACCCTCACTTGGGGGTCGTTTCGCGTGGTCAGCCACCCAAAAATCGGGAATACGTCATCGCCGACCTTCCCGGGCTGATTGAGGGAGCGCATGAAGGACGTGGCTTGGGAGATCGCTTCCTTCGCCATGTGGAGCGGACCGAAATTCTTTTACATTTCATTGATGTCAGTTACGAAGGCCCCGAGGATCCGGAGGAGGCTTACCGGGTGATCCGGAAGGAGCTTGAGCTCTACGATCCCGCTCTCCTTGTAAAACCCGAGGAAATAGCGGCCACCAAAATTGATGCCGGAGACCCCCAGAGGGTGGAGGCTTTCAGAATGTTCTGCCAGAAGACAGGCCGGACTCCCTTTTTTCTTTCATCTCAGACGGGAGAGGGAATTCCTGCGCTCCTGTCTGCCCTCGATCTGCTTCTTGAAGGAAAATCCCTTGCCGGAACCCTTCCTTCCCAAGGCTGAAAGGTCGATCGTCAAAGGTTGCCTGGAAGAGCGTCTTCGGATCAGAAAACGCCTTCGTATCCTGGTTCTCAAGGTTGGAAGCCAGATCCTGACCGATGAATCGGGAGCCCTTTCTCCTCGCGCCTTCGGACGAATCGCCCGCCAGGTCGCCCTTCTCCGGACGGAAGGGGTCCGGGTCGTTCTCGTATCGTCCGGTGCGATCGCCGCAGGGCGTGAGAAAATAGGCCTCGGGAAAAAGCCGCTTTCCCTTGCGCTCAAGCAGGCCGCAGCCTCTGCCGGACAGTCCTCTCTCATGATCCAGTGGGAACGCGCTCTGGGGCGCCATGGTATTCATACGGCCCAAATACTGCTGACTCCCTCCGACATCGTCGACAGGGAGCGGTTTACAAATCTCGAGCGAACAACGGAAACGCTCCTTTCACTGGGCATCGTCCCTGTCGTGAATGAAAACGATGCTGTGGCGACCTTCGAAATCCGGTTTGGTGATAACGACCGTCTGTCTGCCTATGTTGCCGGTCTCGTAAGGGCAGAATGCCTGTTGTTGCTCTCGGATGTCTCTCATCTGTACACGGCCGACCCAAGAGTCGTCAGGGATGCCAAGAAGATTGTCTGCATCCATGGAATCAGTCCCGATATCGAACGGATGGCCGGTGTCTCCCGCAGCGGGCTTGGTACGGGGGGGATGGCCTCGAAGGTCAGCACCGCTCTTTGGGCCAATCGGTGGGGACTTCCTGTGGGGGTGCTGAAGGGCGACCTCCCTTCAGGGATTTTCCGATTCTTCGAAGGAAAGACTGGCACCCTCTTTGAGACCCGTGCAGCACTTCCTTCCAACCGGAAGATCTGGATCGGACATTTTTCACGTCCCAGAGGGGGATTTCGGCTCGATATGGGGGCTGCAAAGGCTCTGTCGGAAGGGAAAAGGAGTCTCCTGGGGGCGGGTGTCATCGGGGTTGAAGGACATTTTTCCTCAAGAGATCCAGTCTACCTTGTCGACCCGCACGGGAGAGAAGTTGCCAGAGGAATCGCCCGTACGGGATCGTCTGAGTGGAGGGATGGAATGCAGGGAGTCCTCGTCCATCGAAATGATCTCGTAGTGACTGCTCAAAACACCAGGGACGAAAGGGGGAGCGACGATGTCCTATAATGATGCGGAGCTTGATCCTGTTCTCAAAAAAACAAAGGGGGCTTCGCGCTCCTATGCGATATTGACCTCGGGGAAGAAAAACGAGGCCCTGGAAAAAATTGCGCGGCAGCTTGAGACGATGCGGACTGACATTCTTAAGGCGAACCAGCAGGATTATGAAGAAGCACTCTCGAAGGGATTATCCCCTGCGATGTGCGACAGGTTGCTTCTTACGGGGGCCAGATTCGAGGGAATGGTCGGGGGGGTGCGGGGTGTTGCAGCCCTTGCCGATCCGGTGGGAACTTCGGTTTCACGCTGGGAAAATCCCGACGGTCTTGTCATCGAAAAGGTCCGTGTCCCGATCGGTCTGGTGGGAGTTGTCTACGAATCGCGCCCCAACGTGACCGTGGAGGTCGCCTCTCTCTGTTTCAAGTCCGGAAACGGCGTCGTTCTTAAAGGGGGATCAGAGGCGATCCGAAGCAACACACTTCTCTCCCAGGCAATTTGGGAGGGATTGGCCGAGGCTAACGTCAACCCTGACGGGATCGCTTTTCTTCCCTGGACCGACAGGAAGGTGGTCCAGGATCTTGTTTCCAACACAACTCTTGATGTAGTGATTCCACGGGGAGGAGCCTCCCTGATGGAAGCGGTGGTTTCACATGCCCGCGTTCCGGTTTTGCGCCATGACCAGGGAATATGTCACGTATACATCTCGGCCAGTGCTCCCTTCACCATGGCCAGGGACATAGCGATCAATGCCAAGATCAATCGTCCTTCCACCTGCAATGCGATGGAAACTCTCTTGGTTCACGAGGGGTTGGCCGACAGCTTTGTCCGCCCCCTTCTTAACATCCTCAGGGAAAAGGAAGTGACGGTTTTCGGATGTCCTCGTACCCGGCATCTCGATCCCTCAATTTCACCGGCCACTCCGGAGACCTACGCCACTGAATTTCTCTCCCTTTCGATGAACATTCGCCTCGTGGCGAATCTAGACGAGGCATTGGACCATATTGCCCGTTACGGGTCTGGACATACTGAATCCATTGTGACCTCTGACGTCTTTGATTCCGAACGCTTTCTTCGGGAGGTGGATGCCTCCTGCGTGATGGTCAACGCCTCCACCCGTCTTCATGATGGGGGAGTGTTCGGACTGGGTGCCGAAGTGGGAATCAGCACCACACGGATCCATGCACGGGGAACGATGGGTCTGCCTGAGCTGACCACGACCAAGTACCTGGTTCATGGCCATGGACATCTTCGCGGCAACTGACAAAAAAAAACGCCCGACCCTTGCACTCTTCGGGGGGGCCTTCAATCCCGTTCACAGGGGGCATTTGGCTCTGGCGGAAGAGATTGAGGCGCGATTGGATCTTCAGGAAATTCTTTTCATTCCGACGGGACATCCACCGCACAAGGATTCTCCGGAAATCTCCTGCGAGGAAAGAAAGATCATGCTTGATCTCGCCATTGGGGATCACCCCGGCTGGCGAACCTCCGATATCGAATGCCGCATGAAAGGACCTTCATACACGGCGCGCACCATTTCGGCTCTTGCCATTGACCCGCCTCCATTCTTTCTTATGGGAGAGGATGCATTCGCTGATTTCTGGGGCTGGGGACATCCCGAAGTGATTGTCTCGGGATCTCACCTTGTCATCGTGACACGCCCGGGAACAAAAGAAGAGAGGACCATGGAGGCTTTTTTCACGACTCTGCGTGCCGCGGGGGGGCTTGATTCGTTTTCAGCAGGAGCGGCTGTCACCCGAGTTCGGAGGGGGGAGTTGGAAGAGTCAGTCTGGCCCCTTCCGAATTTTGGAACAACACTGAGATTCCTTCGAATCAACGCTGTGGATGTGTCGTCGACGGATCTGAGAAAGGGCCTGTCCGGCGAGGATCGGGAGTATTGGGCCAATCTCTTGCCTGATCCCGTGAAATCCTATATTGTGAAAAAAAGGAAATATCAGGGATTTCCGAAAAAATAAAGAGAGAAATCCCTGATTTTTTACAACGCCTTAGGAGATGGACCCGATCCTGTTCGCGCAATCTTTTTTCATATTTTAAAAACAATTTTTAGTTGGGGCAAGGAGTTTTCGTGAGATTGTCGAACGAACGAAAGATCGATATCAGGGAAGCTGAAGTTCTGGAAAAGGCCAGAAAGTTGGCGAAGGTTCTTGTGGATAAGAAAATTCGCGATGTCTGGGTTATTGATGTGAGAGGAGCCTGTTCCTATGCCGACTGCCTGATTCTGGGAGACGCGGAAAATGAACGGCATATGCAGGCGGCTCTTGAAGCACTGGACGAGGAGCTTTCGAGGCCTGGCTTCGGATTGTCTCCAGAACGGGGAAGCCGCTGGACGCTCCTCGACCTTGGAGAAATCGTTGTGGACCTTTTTTTGCCGGGGGTCCGTGGAATCTATCGGCTTGAGGACCTTTATGCCGATGCGACCATCTTCGCTTTTGACGAGACCGGAAAGGAACGCAGGGTTCTGCCCGTCGAAAGGCTAACCCTGTACGCCTCTTCCGGGGAGACAACGAATTCAGCTGGCAGGGAGTTTCATTCTCCATGACGCGTCTTCTCCTTCTGGTCATGCTTCTTCTGGCTGTCGGGCTCGTCAAGCTGGCCGAATGGAACGACCAGAAAGTCTCCTTTCAGCTGTTTCCTCATAAGGTCCTTGTCCTTCCGCAGATCACCCTTCTTGTTCTCGCGTTTGCTTTTGGCGCAGGCCTTGTTTTTATGATCCATGGACTTTCGGATCTCGCCTCCTGGGTTGAAAATTTGCGGGAGGGCCGGGAGGAAAAAAGATCCGAGAAAGCCATGGCCCTTTGGAAACGGGCCTGGACCGAGATCAACCGTTCCCACCTTCCCCAGGCGATTTCGATACTCGAGCGTCTTGTGACGCTCTTCCCCGACCACAAGGAGGCGCTTCTTCTTTACGGGGATCTCAAGCGTTCGTCAGGCGATTATGTCGGAGCAATACGGATTCACCGTCGGGCACGAGTTTTCGACGAGGAGGACGTTCGGCTGGTGTTGGCCCTTGCAAATGACTATGAAGGGGCGGGTCGGGTCGAGGATTCCATGGCCCTTTTGCGTGAATACTTCAAGAAAGAAGGGCGCAACCGGGAAGTCCTGGAATTCTTCCGCAGGCTTCTTGTCAAGAATGACCGATGGGAGGAGGCTCTTTCGGTCCAGACGGTTCTTGCACGTTCCTTTGAAAAGGGCGAGAGGCGGGACAGGGAAGTGTCGGTCCTTGTCGGAATCCGCTTCGAGGTCGGTTCACTCCTCCACCGCCAGGGGCAGACCGAGGGGGCCAGAAGGGCTTTTCGGGGAGCTCTCAAGATCGATCCATCCTTTACTCCGGCGCGAATAGGGCTGGCGGAGGCTCAGATCGCCGAGGGTCGCGAGAAGGAGGGGATCGAAAATCTCTGGGAAGGATGGGAACGGACTGGTCAGACGTTGCATCTCGTCAGACTGGAGGAGTTTTACCTGGAGAAAGGAAACCCGGACTCCGTTCTCTCCCTCTATGAAAAGGCTCTCGGAAAAAAACCGGGTAATCCAGGGCTGCGTTTTCACCAGGCCCGAATCCAGAATCTTCTCGGCATGGAAGAGGAGGCCCTCTCCCTTCTCGAAGCCATGGAAGGAGATGCGTCCTGGGGGGGAGAATTCTACAGGCTGACGGGTGAGATTTATGAAAGAAGACGTCAGATTGAGGCGGCGATTGATTCCTACAAACGAATCCTGACCTTGGATCCCTCCAGCGACCAGCCTTATGTTTGCAAGTCCTGCCGAACCTTCTACCCGGGATGGTCCGGCCGGTGTCCCGCCTGCCATCAATGGAACACGGTGATCCGTACCGACGGACTCCTTTTTTCAGAGGCAGCATCCCAGGAGGATGGTTTTCCGCTCCACCCCGCGGCTCCTGCCCTCAGGACGGCCTATCAGGAATATTTTTCGGGTCCAACCCCAACATGATTCCGGGGAGCGGGACGGGACTCTCCCTTTTCTCGCACCTATTTTCCCGCTCCTGCCTGTCCTGCGGTGAGAAATCCCGCCATCGGGACCTCTGTCCGGATTGTGAAAACGATCCGATCTGGAGCTATCCTCCCCGGGAGATGGTCCGGGGAGAACGCAGGGTCCGGATTGTTTACCTCGATGCCGGTCCTGTGGCCCGACTCTTCCGTCTGGCAAAAAACCGGGGAAATCGGAAGGCGATGGACATTCTTTTTGACCGCGCGCGACTCTCTGCCCTCGTTCCAGATAGCGCCAAGCTTCTTCTTCCGGTTCCACCGTCCAAAAGCCGACTTATTCGTCGGGACCTTGCCATTCCCGATGCATTCGCCTTCCGTGTTCATCGTTTCGGGTCTGTTCCCGTTTCCTTTTCCGGACTCGTCCGCACCAAAGATTCTCCTCAGAAGGCCCGGAGTCGATCCGAGCGAAGAGAGTCCATTTTTTCTCCCAACTTTCAGCTGGTGCCCACTGCAATCGCGGATTGGCCGAAAGAAGGGGTCGTTCTCGTCGACGATCTGATGGTTACAGGATGGACACTGCGATCCATCGACAATATTCTGGCGAGGGAGGGGGTCGAAGTCATGCTTCACTTGGCACTCCTCTTTCGTGAGGAGTTGTCCCGGCCTTCCCGTATTACGCCTCTCCATTCCCCCTCTTCTTTACTTTCCTCATCGTAGTGGTAATTTAAAAACAGAGGTTTTAGAAAATTTGCTTTTTGGATCAAAATTAAGATGCAGGACCAATCTGAAAAGGGGATACCTCGATGGATGGGGAAAGTCCTCTCAGTTGGAAAATGGTGTGTGGACGAATTTGTTTTTTCCTTATCCTCGCTGGCCTCGTTCTAGTTATCGTGCTTCTAGCCCTTTTGACCCGCCATTATTTTCTCCCAGGTCCAACGGTTCAAAATCCGAGATTTTTTCATTAAAGTGACGCTCCAATCTATGACCGTTCCTACTTAGGAAGGGATGGAGCCGTCTCAAAAAAGGTGCTATTCTCGCCATATATTCTTGGGATGAAGATGATTGTGTATGGAAATAAGGACGATTTGTCAGAAAAACGCCGTAAAGCTCCGGACTTCAGGCCGGAGATATAAGGCGTGCTTTGGTGTGTTAGAATGGGAGCCATGAAACACCTTCGAGCATTCAAATTTCGCCTCGTTCCGACCGCCCAACAGGATGCCCTCCTGTCCCGCCA
>JAKAAM010000039.1 GCA_021802325.1 Nitrospirota bacterium | reverse complement strand
CGCCTGCATGTTCCACATGGCGAGTCGGGGCGACGACCAGGTATCCCGGCAGGTCGATGCCAGACATGTGGTAGAGAAGGGCGTGAGATGTCTTCCAAAGGGTCATGGAATCGGGTGACGACCGGATGCGATCGCAGAGGCTGCAGGAGTTGGACATGATGAATCCTCCCGTGAGGGCTCGTTCCAGAGGTTGATATGATCGCCCCTCCAGGAACTTCGGACTCCGGAGGAGCGACTTCATTGAGGAATCTTCGGACCGATGGGAGAGCGTTGGGGGGTGTGGGGCTCCTCAAGGGGATGGGTTGCTGGACACCATGGGGCTCACAGCCATTCCCGGACCGATCTTCTGAAGATTTCCCACAACGACGGACTCTCCCGGGGCGAGTCCCTTTGTCACTTCGACGAGATCTCCGTTGGTCTCTCCAAGGGTGACCGGCCGCAGCTCGACAATGTTTCCCTTCCCCACGACATAGACGTACTTTCCTGTCTGACTCGAAGCCACGGCGATCAAGGGAATGAGCCGCGCCTCCGGATGCTCCCCAATATGAAGGTGAACGTGAACGAACTGCCCCGGGAGAAGGGTTTTTTGGGGGTTGGTGATTGTGACTCGGGCCGTCATTGTTCCGTTGGAGCGGTCGACGACATTGTCGAGAAAGGTCAGTCGCCCCTCGTATCGGTCGTTTGGATCGTCGGAGAGGGTGATCGTCGCGGTGACGGGCCCCTTTGCCTTTGTTGCCACAATCATGGGGATGTCGCCTTCCGGGGGATTGAAGGTGGCATAGATCGGGTCGAGCTGCACCAGTGTGTTGATGTTGGTCCCGGAGGAAATCAGCGTGCCTGGAAAAACAAGGCTGCGGCTTAAGCGTCCATCAAAAGGGGCGGTGATTCGGGTAAAGCCAAGATTGATGCTGGACAGCTCTTCCGCCGCCTTGTCCGAAAGAACCGAGGCCTTGGCCTGGTGCATCTGGCTTGTCGACAAATCGTACGCATCTTTTGACACATCCCCATGGACGACCATGAGGGCGTTTCTTTGGCGATTGATCCTGGAGTATTCAAGGTTGGCGGCATCCCGCTCCTTCTGTGCCTGGGCCTGATCCAGCGAGGCTTGGTAATATCGGGAATCAATCCTGTAAATGACCCGGCCTTTTTTGACGTCGGTGCCATCAGGGACAAGCTGTTTCGTAAGGTATCCCGTCACCATGGATTGGAGTGTGACATTTTTGATGGCCTCAGTGGTCCCGACATAGTCCTTTGTAATCGGGATTGCCCTGACCTCCACCCTGACAACCGGGACCGGCATCCGGAAGATGGAAGGCTTCTGTGGGGGGCCCCATCCCGGGAAATTGAGGAGATGGTATCTCCCTTGCAAAGAAAAGAGAATGGCAGTTCCGATGAAAAGAATGACGCCTGTCTGGAGCCTTGAAGTTCTACGCATTGTTATGATTCTCCGGTTTTTTGGGGGAATCTAGGGGGGGCCACTGGACAACAATGTCATGTTTGTATCGGCGGAGGAGTCGGATCCTCCTTCCCTCGTTCCCTGAGTCTTTCAATCACGGCATAGAAGATCGGGACGAAGCCGAGACTCAGAATAGTCGCCGCGAGCATCCCTCCGAAGACGGTCGTTCCAATCGATTGCCGGCTTGCGGCACCGGCGCCGCTGGCAAACATGAGAGGGATGACTCCAAGGATAAAGGCGAAGGCGGTCATCAGGATCGGGCGAAGACGGAGCCTTCCGGCTTCCATCGCCGCATCGATGATGGAGGCGCCCCGCTCCCTCAGCCTTCGGGCAAACTCAACGATCAGGATCGCGTTTTTAGCGGAGAGCCCAATGAGCATGACAAATCCGATTTGGGTATAAACATCCAGCTGTTTTCCCCGGATCCACGTGGCGAGAATCGCCCCGAAGATGGCCAGGGGGACGGCCAGGATCACCATAAAGGGCATGGACCAGCTTTCATAGAGAGCGGCGAGAAAGAGAAAGACAAAGACCAGAGAGATGGCGAAGACGATCTTCTCCACGGCCCCCACCCTCAGTTCCTGATAGGTGATGCCGGTCCATTCATACCCGAAATCCTTGGGCAGGGAAATCCTCGCTGCCCGCTCCATGGCAGCAATGGCATCACCGGAGCTGTAGCCTTGGGCAGGGCCTCCGCTGATCTGAGCCGAACCGTAAATATTGTAGTGCGCCACAGTCTCTGGTCCCACGGTCGGCTTGAGGTGGCCTAAGGTATCGAGTGGGATCATGCCGCCGGAGGTGTTGCGGACATAAAGTCGAGAGAGGTCCCGGGCATTTCCCCGGGCCGATTTGTCCGCCTGAACGGTGACGCGGAAGGTTCGGCCATAGAGATTGAAATCGTTGACATACAAAGAGCCGAGGTAGATTTGAAGCGTATTGAAAATGTCGGGAAGGTTGAGCCCGAGGAGCTTTGCCTTTGTCCGATCGAGGTCGTAGTCGAACTGAGGGGTCGATGTGCTAAATGAGGTAAAGACCTGTCGTCCGTCGATCTCGGGCTGTTTCTTCGCCTCGGCGATCAGGGAGTGGGTGACCTCGTCGAGAGCCCAGGGCCCTTTTCCGGTGAGGTCTTCGACCTCGAACTCGAAGCCTCCGGTTGTTCCAAGTCCGGGAATGGAGGGGGGATCAAAACTGAGGGCCAATCCTTCGGGAATCATCAAAAGCTTGGGACGTACTTCATTGACGATCATGGAGGCCGTCCTGCTCCGTCCACGCTTGTCCCAGGGCTCAAGAATCGCAAATTCTGCCGCGCTGTTGGACTGATTGGCAAAGGTCAGGAAGTTGAACCCGCTGATCGAGACCACATGATCCACCCCTGACGTCGCCAAAAGGGTATTTCGGACCTTTTTGGCGACATCCTCGGTCCTCTCGAGGGAGGCTCCGTCGGGAAGCTGGATAATGACAAAGAAGTATCCTTGGTCTTCCACTGGGAGAAAGGTCCGGGGGACTCGGATGAAGAGTCCGTAAGTCATCACGATCCCCCCCAGAAAAATTCCCAGGGCATACCAGCGGGCCTCGATGGCCTTGTGGATCAATCGGGCATAGCTGTCCCGAAGGCGGTTGAAGATTTCGTTGAATTTCCGGAAGACGACAAATTCTGATGGGCCCCGATAGCGAAGGAGCCATCCGGAAAGGGCCGGAGTGAGAGTCAGGGAGTTGAAGGCCGACAGTCCTACTGATATGGCGATCGTTAAGGCGAATTGACGGTAGAGCTCTCCGGTGATCCCGGGAAGGAATCCCACGGGAACAAAGACCGCCCCCAGGACTGCCGATGTGGCAATAATGGGACCGGTAACTTCGTCCATGGCGGTCCTGACCCCGTCCATCGGGCTCTTGCCGTGCTCCAGCTGACGTTCGACATTTTCCACGACTACGATGGCATCGTCGACCACAAGGCCGATCGCTAGGACCATTCCGAGAAGACTCACGGTATTGAGGGAAAATCCCACAACCTTCATGACGGCCAGCGTTCCGATAAGGGAGACTGGGATGGCGATCCCGGCAATCACCATCGTTCGCCAGCTCTGGAGAAAGAGAAAGACCACAACCATGACAAGGACAAGCGCCTCCACTAAGGTAAGGACGACTTCCTGCATGGAGGCAGAGACGAACATCGTGGTGTCGTACTTGATAGAATAGGCCATTCCCTTCGGAAATCGCTTTGCCAGTTCCTCCATTTTGGCTTTGACCGCATGATCGAGATCCAGGGCATTGGATCCCGGCATCTGAAAGATACCGATGGTAATCGTCGGATGGTTGTCGAGATGGGCGGCCGAAGTGTATTGAAGGGCTCCCAGCTCGATTCTTGCCACGTCCCGAAGGCGGACAGTGGCATTACTCCCCGTTCCCGCTTTCAGAATGATGTTCCCGAACTCTTCGGGAGTGCTGAGACGACCCAGAGCGTTCACCTGATATTCAAAAGGGGTTCCCTTGGGGGCGGGGGCTTCCCCGATCTTTCCTGCGGCGACCTGAATGTTCTGTTCGGCGATGGCATTCTGGACATCAACCGCTGTGATTCCAAGACGCGACAGCTTGTCGGGGTCAACCCAGACGCGCATGGAGTATCGGCGCTCTCCAAAAATCTGAGCGTCGCTGACCCCCGGAAGCCTCTTCAGGGGATCCAGGATCTGCAGATAGGCATAGTTACTGAGGGTGACGGGGTCGATCGATCCGTCCGGAGAGGTCAAGTTGACGATGAGGACGAAGTTCGGATTCCTCTTTGCGACAACAATCCCTCCCTGATTGACAATGGCGGGAAGTTGGGGGGTGGCCTGGGAGATGCGGTTCTGAATGTCCACCGCCGCGATATCGATGGGATAGCCGACGTTGAAGGTGATTGTGATCGTGGAGCTTCCGTCGTTGGAGCTGTTTGAGGACATGTAGGCCATCCCCGGGACTCCGCTGATGACCTCTTCGAGGGGGGTGGTGACCGTATCGGCGACGACCCGGGCGCTTGCCCCCGGATAGTTGGCGGTGACCGAGACCTGAGGGGGGACGATTTCAGGAAACTGCGATACCGGCAGAAGCTTGAAGGCGATGAGTCCGGTCAGGACCATAATGATCGCGACAACACCGGCAAAGATCGGCCGTTTGAGGAAAAAACTCACCATGAGCTGAGAGGCTCCCGAGTGAAGTGTGGGTATTGCGTTTTTCCGCCGGAAATTCCTTAGTGGATCTTGTCGGCCTTGGCGAGGCGGAGTTTTTTCGGGGCAGACTTGGGAAGGTTCCACCAGCCTCCTCCGAGGGACTGAAAGAGGGCGACGGTGTCCGCATAGGAGGTGGCACGGGCCTGAATCTGGTTGATAAGGGCCTGTTGGTAGGTTCGCTGGGCATTGTACAGGTCTGGATATCCGATGGCACCGATCGCAAACTGACGTTCGGCAATGTGGAGACTTTCCTTTGCAGCCTCTTCTGCATCAGTTTGGGCGTTGAGCGATTCTGAGTCTGAGCGGATGGCCCGGAGGGAATCTGCGACATTCTGGAAGGCCTGAAGGATTGTGCTCTGGTATTGAGCCTTGGCCTTGCGAAATGCCGCAATGGCCGCTTTTTTCTGGTGGTAGAGGGTATATTCCTGGAAAATCGGATTCGAGACCGTCGGTCCCCATGACCAGAACTGGCTTCCCGGGGAGAAGTATCCTGTGACACTTTCGCTTCCGTAATTTCCTGTCAGCGAGATCTGGGGGAGCATGTTGGCTGTGGCGACCCCGATCTGGGCACTGGCGGCGTGAAGCTGCTCTTCTGCGGAGCGAATGTCAGGACGATGTTCGATCAGGGCGGAGGGAAGACTCACCGGCAACTCTCCGGGGAGGGTCAGCTGGGCAAGCTGGAAGTCATCTCCAATGTCCTCGTTGGGGAAGTGCCCCAGATAGACGGCCATCTGGTGGCGCTCGATGGCCAGTTGTTTTTCAAGGCCGGGGAGAAGTGCCTTTTCCTGGTCGAGGATGGTCTGCTGCGTCAGGACAGCCGTTCGGGAGGCAAACCCGATGTCGTATTGTCGTCTGACGATGGCCAGCTCCTTCTCAAGGAGGGCGACAATCTGACGGGTGGCCTCGATCTGTGCCCGGTAGGAAGACTCCATGATCGCCGTCAGGACAATATTGGAGGTCAGAGTAAGGTAGGCCGCCTCAAGCTGGTATCGCTGATATTCGGCCTGAGCCTTGAGAGACTCGACCTGTCGCTGGATGCCTCCGAAGACGTCAAGCGTGTAAGAGACCGTCACATTGCCGGTATTCAGTGTAAACAGGCTTGAGAGGTAAGGGGCACCAAAGGCCGCGCCGTTAAAGTATTGCTGTGTGGTGTTCAGACTCCCTGTTCCGCTCGGGAAGAAGGAGCCTTCTCCGACCCCCACGTTTTCCATGGACTGAAGAAGGGACTGTTCTGCCGCCTGGATCGTCGGGTTCGCCTGAAGGGCCTGCTCAACGAGAGCATTCAAGGCCTTTGAGTGAAAGAGGCGCCACCACTCCCCGGGGATATCCCCCCCCGGACGAAATTTTTGAACAACTTTTCGACCGTTATCCGAGAGAGCGACGCTGTCGGGAAGTGCAGATTTTGTATACTGCTTCGTCTTGGGAGGAGCGGGGGGATGAAAATTGGGCCCAACTTCACACCCGGAAAGAAGAACCAGAAGGAGTGGAAGGGTGATGGCCGCAAAGGGAAAACCACCGGCAGGGAGAGACTCCCTGGATGGGTTATGAAGGCGCATGAGGCTGTTCTTCAAGGAGGTTCATCTGTTCGGGAATTCCTTCCGGCAATCTTTTTGTGGAAGAGAGAAAAAACATTGGCACCTCTTTCACTAGTGTAAAAGGGAAAAGCTAATCTCGTCAATATATGAACTATCTATGTTCGTATTTTCTGGTATGATGAGGGCATGGAAGGAGGCGCCCATGAGTTCTGAAGTCAACAGGCAGATCCCTAAAAAGAAAGAGGCAGACACCCCTGTCCGCTTCCAGCTGCTCACCCTTTTCTGGATGTTGGGACCGGCTTTTGTCCGATGGGCGGAGGCTCATATGGAACGATCCGGATTTACCCCGAAGCGACTCTATCTGATGGGCATTCTCTACGAATATGGGCCGATGATGATGAGCAGTCTGCGGGACCGCCTGGGGGTGACCGCGACGAATGTGACGGCACTGGTGGATGCCCTCGAGGCCGAGGGGATGGTCCAGCGCCGCCACCATCCCTCAGACCGTCGGGCCACCATTGTCGAGCTGACCCCGAAGGCGGAGGAAGAGTTTTGTTCCGAAAACTGTTCGGCCTTCAAGGATCGGGTCTCACGCATCTTCGATGTCTTTTCCGAGAAAGAGCAGGAACAGTTTCTCGACTTTCTTCTCAGAATGAGGACCGTGATGATCGAGCATAAGATCCTCGATGAAAAATCCCGGACCATCGATGCAGGAAAACCCATGGGAGCCAATCATTGCCAATGAGTCGTCCGATCCCTCTGCCTCAGCTCCCATAGAGTCGACAATGTCCCTTCCTGTCTCTGAAGACACGTTCTCCGGACTGACCACGGAAGAGGCGGCCGAGCTCCTTCGGAGCGTGGGTCCCAATGCCGTCTCCCTGTCCGAACCCTCTCAAATCCATCTCCTTTTACTCAAGTTCTGGGGGCCGATCCCCTGGATGCTGGAAACCGCTTTCGTCCTGGAATATGCTCTTGGGAAAAGGCTTGAGGCGGGGATCATCATCGTTTTGCTCTTCCTGAATGCTCTTCTGGCATTCGTCAAGGAGCAGAAGGGGCAAGAGGCTCTGGCGCTCCTCAGGAGCCGCCTTGAGATCCGGGCTCGGGTCCAGCGAGACGGCATCTGGCAGGAAATAAATTCCGAAGGGCTGGTTCCGGGAGATCTTGTCCACATCAGGACCGGGGACTTTGTCCCTGCCGACATGGATCTTTTATCCGGCAATCTCTTGGTCGACCAGTCCTCCCTGACGGGGGAGGCCCTCCCTGTAGAGAAGAATCCGAAAGACGTTCTCTGGTCTGGCTCGCTCGTTCGCAGGGGAGAGGGGAGCGGTCTTGTGAGCCGAACGGGGTCCCGGTGTGCATTTGGGAAGACCGCCAAGCTCGTCCACGATGCCACGACCCGAAGCCATTTCGAAGAGGTCGTTCTCCAGATTGTTCGCTTTCTTCTTGCCTTTGACCTTCTTCTGGCCATCCTTCTCTTTCCTCTGGCCCTTCATGCGGGGAGCTCTCCGGCCAGTCTCATCCCGTTTGTCCTCATCCTTCTTGTGTCGGCCATTCCTGTCGCTCTTCCTCCGACTTTCACCCTGGCCAATTCCCTCTCTGCTGAAGTTCTTTCCCGAAAGGGTGTCCTTGTGACACGTCTCTCCGCCATTTCGGATGCGGCGGTCATGGAAGACCTCCTGTGCGACAAGACGGGGACGCTGACGGAAAACCGGCTGACGGTCCAGGAGCTCCGCCCCTCTTCCGGAGTGTCTGAAAAGGACCTTCTGGAGGCCGCCATGGCGGCGTCAGATATCTCGGCACAAGATCCTCTTGAGATGGCCATTTTTGATGAGGCGAAAAAAAGAAGGGTCAAGCCATCAGGACAGGAGCGAAGAGTCTCCTTGGTTCCCTTCGATCCGGCTACCAAGCGGACAGAAGCTGTCGTTGAGTCGGATCGGGGGGCAAGTTTCCGGATCGTCAAGGGATCTCCGGGAATTATGGCGGAGGCGGGAGTTCCGGAAAAGGATCTGCTGGGGCTCGATCTGACCGGTCAGCGAACGATTGCCGTGGCCAAGGGAGATCTTTTGCCCGAGGCACCGCTCATGATGCTCGGACTCCTCTCCTTTTCGGATCCCCTGCGAAAGGAGACCCCCACGGTCATCCAATCCCTTAGGAATCTTGGGATCCGGATTCGGCTGGTCACCGGTGACACGTCGGAAGCGGCCGTCGCCGTGGCCAAGAGTTTGGATCTTGCCCTGCCGCCCTGTTCGGCGACGGCGATCGCAGACAGTCATGTCATGGATTGTGAGGTTTTTGCCGGCGTTATGCCGGAAGACAAGTTTCATCTTGTGGGGATCTTGCAGAAGAAGGGACGAATTGTCGGAATGACCGGAGATGGCGTCAACGACGCTCCGGCTCTGAAGCAGGCCGAGGTGGGGATCGCCGTGGCGAAGTCCACCGACATTGCCCGGGCGGCGGCGAGCATGATTCTTGTGGGCCCCGGGCTTGGAGGGCTGGCAGAGGCGGTGGAGGAAGGCCGCAAGGTGTACCACAGGATCCAGAACTATGTCTTGAACAAAATCGTGAAGACCCTCGAA
The DNA here is from genome assembly GCA_021802325.1 of Nitrospirota bacterium. The sequence continues at coordinate 480 of JAKAAM010000039.1, read as the reverse complement.
GTGGCCCTCTTTCTGACGGGGGGGCTTCTCCTGTTCCACACCTATGTTGTCGACTCCCGCATGATCCTGCTTCTCATTTTTACGAACGACTTCGTGACCATGTCCCTGGCGAGCGACCATGTCCGGTTTTCCGTTCACCCGAATCGCTGGAACATCCGTCGGCTTATGGCCATGGCCATTCTGATTGCCTTTCTTTGGTTGACACTGACACTCTCTGTCTTTTATGCCGGTCGTGCCTGGCTCCACCTCTCTCCTGGGGCCTGTCAGACTCTGGCATTTCTCACGCTGGTCCTGACCGGTCTCGGCAATGTTCTGGTCATCCGGGAACGGGGCCCGCTCTGGATGACAAAGCCCTCCCGCGCATTATCCCTCGCGATTTTCGGGGACTTGTTTGTCGTGGCTGTCTTGGCAGGAACAAATCTTCTGCTGACCCCGCTTCCGCTTTCGGTGCTGCTGGGTGACATTTTTCTTGTTGGAACG
>JAKAAM010000038.1 GCA_021802325.1 Nitrospirota bacterium | reverse complement strand
GGTCGATCCATCCGAAGGTCTTCTTGGCCACGATGTTTCGGTGAATTAGACCATCCCCGGATGATCGCATTCAGCGTTTCGATCAGCTCCTCCTGGCGTGTGATTTTCGATTTCCCGATGATGTTCCAGACTTTCGACAGGAAGTGCTTGACGTTCTTTTTCGACGGGGTAATAAGGAGCTTCTCCCCGTACTTTCTGACTTCCTGGCACAGAAAAACGAAGCCGTCCGTGATGTGCACGATGCGGGCTTCTCCTCCGCGAACTCCAATCCTCGTTCCTTCAGGAACTCTTCGATAAGGGTCGGACTTTCTTCTCCAGAAGCTCTTTTGACCCTCCCGTGACGATGAAATCATCGGCAATTCTCACTAAATGAACTTTGTCCTTCTGTGTGAACTCCTGATTCAGAATATCTTCGAGCCCATCCAGTGCGACATTGGTCGCAAGGGGTGAAACAATCCCACCTTGCGGAGTTCCCTTTAATGTCGGGTGCAGCTGTCGCTGATTGATATACCCGGCCGTGAGCCACTTCCGGAGCAGAGCTTTGTCCATTGGGATATGCTCGAGCATCCAGTCGTGCGAGAAATTGTCGAAATAGCCGGTAATGTCGCCTTCCAGCTTCACCGAGTCCTCGACCCTCGTTTTCCAGATGATCGGAATTCTCTGTCCATATGGCAATATCTTGTTTCGCCGTCAGCATTTCATCCCGATTGGTAGTGAGCAGGCACTGTAATATCCTTGGCTGAACTGGTCGTGCGAACGGCAAGCTTTCGGACCTCTTCCGCAACCACAGCGGACCCAAGCCCCTGGGCTCCGGCTCTGGCGGCTTCAATGGCCGCGTTCAGGGCGAGAAGATTGGTCTGATCAGCAATCTCCCGGATTATCTGGATGATACCACTGAACTCTCCGGCACGACCGGCCTGTTTCTCGATCAGGCCGGTTGTATCCCGGTCGCGGCCTCCTATATTCCCCATCACTCCCACAAGGTGCTGCAGCTCTTTCCGATGACGCTCCATCTCCAACACCGTTTCCGATAACGCCTCCAGGGCTGTCTTGAAATCATCGGCAAGTCCTGAAACGGATCCATGAAACGTTTCCAGGGTCTCGAAGAGGTTATCATGGAGTATGGTAAGGGAACGAAACCAGGAAAGCTCCTCCGTCAATCTGGCTTTTTTTCTTTCAAAATAGTGATTTCTTCGTGCAGACCCTGAGTTTCCATGTCCAGGGAATCTTTTATTCCGTCACCGGATGTCCGGGAGATCTCCCGGTTTTCTGCCCTTTTCGGGGATTCCCCAAAAATTCTGGCGCTCCTTCTTATGGGTTTCTTTCTGGGATATTCCCTTTTAGGAATTCTCCTCAAACCACTTTTTCTCAAGGCATTTCCGGAGGGCGAGTCTGGCCCGGTACATTCTCACGCCGCCATTGGTCGTGGACAGACCCAGCTCCTGACAGACCTCCTCCATGGACTTTTCCTCGAGGACCTTCAAAAGAAAGACACGGGAAAGGCCAGGGGAAAGTCCTTTCATACACTCCCCAAAGATTTTCCAGAACTGCCAGTTTTCAAGGGATAGCTCCGGTTGACCCCAGTCCGAGGGAGGATGGCTCCACTTTCCATTTCCCAGAAAGTCTCTGGGGAATCCCTCCTCGTCTTCAAAATCTTCGACCACCAGATAGCGGGATTCGCGGCGGAAATGGTCGGCAATCTTGTGCTTCAGGATGCCGAAAAGCCATGTCTTTTCAGAGGATTGTCCGGAAAAGTTCTGTCGTGATCGGAGGGCCGACGTGAAGGTCTCCTGAACGGCATCTTCGGCATCCGATTCACGCCCAAGAAGAGAGAGGGCATAGCGGTACAGCTCATCTCCGTATCTCTCGATCCATTTCTCGGGATCGATCCCATTCATTTGTGACCCTCATCATCCAAGGCCCGACGGATCCGTTCCTTGGCATCTTCCGGGAGAGTCTTCTTTGTGTTATCCCCAGAGGGAGGACTCTGAATGTAGTTTTCCATGGCCCGGTTGAGAAATCGGATCTGTTTGTCGAAGCGGCTGCAGGCTTCGCAAAAAAGGAGATGGATCCTGAGCATCATTTTTTGTCGAATGGACAGCTTTTGATCCTGACCGAGAGAGATCAATTCGCTCATATCCTTGCAAGACATCATGGACTTTCCCATCTTCCGGCCCTTTCCGATTGACGTTCCCCCCGTATGAGAACCTCCTAGAAATCCAAGATCGATATGTTTACGGGTCTTTATAATCAACCACCTCGATAAGCGTCTCTTTCATGAAAGGGGATTTAAATATAAATCCCATCCTATTGTAAATAAGTCCGGGGACGCCAATGTCGGTAACAAAAACTCGACCGGCCACCTGGCGTCCCTGCAGGGAGAGTAAGCCCGATTTAGGGAGGGCCAGCGCAAGAGTCGCCGTAGCCCTGACACAAGGATCGAGAATGATCCCTTGCGTGGTCTCGAACCCCGATGGAACATCGAGGGAAAAAACAGGAATGCCAGCCGAGTTGATGGCATGAATGGCTCGACCGATCGCGCCCCGCGGGGGCTGAATGAGACCATACCCGACGAGGGCATCAATGATGCCTGTCGCCGTCGAAATTCTCTGTTTGAGAATGTCCGGACCCTTCCCGTTCCAGTGTTCGACATCGATTCCCATGGCCTGGAGGCTCCGCATCTGGTGGAGCGGTGCAGGTTTCATCCTAAGCGTATCTCCCACGAAGATCACTGAAACGGCAGCCCCGCGGTTTCTGAGATGGCGGGCCGCCGTCATTCCCCCTCCCCCGTTGTTGCCTCCTCCCGACAGGACGAGGATCGGGCCGTGATGAACCTTCTCTCCCAGCAAGGACTGGGTCAGGGTAGCCAGAGAATATCCCGCAAGTTCCATCATCTGGAGAAGGTCGATCCCCAGATCCTCGAGCATCATCCGGTCGACCTCTCGCATCTGATCGGAAGAAAGGGTGGGCAGGCGGGATCCCGGGATTTTTAGGATGTTTTTGGGCATCACTTCGTTCTCCGATATGAAGGCATCTCATTGCGCAGCCAGGCATGATAGCGTCCGACCCATTGAAGGAGGGTCGGAGAAATATGGGCCCGGCGCCACACTCCGGCAGCATACTTGCTGGACTCTGACCATGTGGGGTAGATATGGACAGTCGAAAGGATCTTCCCCAGGCCCAGTCCATGCGACATTGCCAGCACGAATTCTGCCAGAAGGTCTCCGGCCCGTTCTCCCACGATGGTGACCCCCAAAATCCGGTCACTTCCTGGAACCGTGAGAATCTTGATAAATCCCGACTCCGCCGAGTCGGCAATCGCCCTGTCAAGTTCACGAAACTCGAAGCGCGTGAGTTCGTAGGGGGTCTTCTTTTCTTGGGCCTCCTGCTCGCAAAGGCCGACCCGAGCCACCTCCGGATCGGTGAAGGTGCACCAGGGAATGGCCTTATAGTTGGGACGAAAGAGCTTGATGTCGCCAAAAAGGGCGTTGACGGAGGCATACCAGGCCTGATGGGCAGCGGCATGGGTAAACTGGTAGGGTCCGGCCACATCACCACAGGCATAGATATTGGGAAAGTTGGTCTGGAGCCAACCGTTGGTCTCGATCGTTCCATCCTGCCCAAGGGAGATTCCGAGTTCCTCAAGGCCGTAACCGGAGGTTCTGGGAACGCGTCCCAGGGACAAGAGGAGGGCGTCGAAGGGAAGGGCCCTCTCCTCTGAGCCTTTTTCCACAACCAGATGTTGCGTATCCGCGCCGGCTTCAGCGCGAAGGGCCCGGCTTCCGGTCAAGACCTCGATCCCTTCCTCGGACAGTGTCTTCTCGAGAAGCTCTGAAACGTCAGGGTCTTCTTTTTTCAGAAGGCGCCTCCCCCGTTCCACGAGGGTAACGGAGCTCCCCAGGCGCGAAAAGGCCTGTCCGAGTTCGCAACCGATGGGACCTCCTCCCAGGATCACCAGCTTCCGGGGAAGATCCGGGATGGACCAGATCGTGTCCGAGGTGTACCAATGCACGGACTCAAGTCCAGGTAGGTCGGGAACTTTGGGGCTGGCCCCGGCGGCAATGACGATGGATCGGGTGGAAAGAGTTCGTCCGTCGACTTCGACCGTCCAGGGTGAGGTGATCCGGCCCCTTCCCTGAAGGACCTCCACGCCCATGTTCTCGTAGCGCTCCCTTGAATCGTGCGGCTCGACCTTGGCAATGACGGAGCGAACGCGGGCCATGATGTCTTTAAAATCAAAGAAAACTTCTGCACGCGCGACTCCGAGAGCCGCAGCTTTGCGAATCTGGTGCACGAATTTGGCGCTCCGGATCAGCGCCTTGGAGGGAACGCAGCCGGTGTTGAGGCAGTCTCCCCCCATGGCGGAGGCCTCGATCAGTGTGACTTTTGCCTTGACGGCGGCCGCAATATAAGAGGACACCAGACCGGCAGAGCCGGCCCCGATGACGATGATATTTCTGTCAAATCTTCGGGGTTTTATGAACTTTTTGCTGATTCTTTTTTCTTGGAGAGTCCGGACGGTTTTGCGCGCGACCCAGGGGAAAAGCCCCAGAAGAGCAAAGGAGGCCAGAGTTCCAAGAGAAAGATGGGCTTTCTGAGTGGCCATGGCTCCGAAAACGACGCCTGTGTGCACAAAGAGTATGGTGGCGGGCAACATGCCGATCTGGCTTACCAGATAAAAGGATCGAGTGGGAAGATGGGTGAGTCCCATGAGAATATTCACCAGGAAAAAGGGGACAATAGGGATCATCCTGAGGGAAAACAGGAACAGGACTCCGTTTTCCTGAAGTCCCTCCTGGAGGCTTTCAAGGTGCTCCCCATAACGGTGTTCGACCCACTCCCTGAAAAAATGACGGGTCAGAAGAAAGGCCACGGTCGCCCCGATGGTCGAGGCAAATGAGGCCAGGACGGTGCCGGTCCACAGACCAAAAAGGGCTCCGGCGGCGAGGGACATCGGGATGTGAGGAACCAGTGGAAAAGCGGCAACAATAAGGTAGAGAAAGAAAAAGATCGTGGCCCCCATCAGGGGGTTGGTGTGTATGGTTGCCATCAGATGACTTTGGGTGGAGGCGAGAGAGTTCAAGGTAAAGTAACGCGCTAGATGCATCTCGAAGAAAATGAAAAGGAACAGAACCAGCCCAAGGACTCCGACCCACCGGAGGTTATTCATAAGCTTTTTCTTCCGCGGAGCCGTCGGTGTCGGCCAGTTCACTGCACGAACTCCCGCAGGAAAAACAACTATAGCAGCGGTGGTGCTTGAGGCGGACCGGTTCAGCAAGACTTTCTGTGAGGGTGGCACCCATATCGAAGTCCGAATCATCGTCGACAAGGGTACAGGCATAGACGCGCATCTGGCCGGCGACCTTGGTCACCATCCGACTTTTTGAACACATGAAGGACTTTCTTGATGCCTCGGTCGGGTAACTTTCCATACAGCTTTGCGAGATTTGAGGAGTGGAGACTGCCGTTCCCGGAGGATGGAGCTCAGGGAATTCAATCCGGGGAATCTCCCCGGGCAATCCTTCGGAGAGGAGAAGCCTTTCAAATCCAGAAGCCCGCACCTCAAAAGTCTCATCGGTCATACGGCAGGCGATCGACACATGAAACCCCGCATCCTTGAGAATATGGAGTCCCTCCAGAGCCCGTTTCAGCATTCCTTGCCCTCGCTCCCTGTCGTGGACCTTTGGATCGTAATGATCGAGGCTGATCCGAAAGGAAAGCGGGTGAGGGGCATTCTTCAAGGGGAGAATCTCTCCTACACGGCGGATCAGGGGGTCGGTCCCGTTGGTCAGGACGAGACACGGACGAAACCTCAGGGCATAGTCGAGAATGGGGATCAGATCCTTTGCGACAAAGGGCTCACCCCCGGTGAAGGAGAATTGCCGGACCCCCAGTTTGAGGGCCTCATCGATGAATGGCCGGGCCTCATCAAAACGGAGGAGGCCGACCCGGTCGTCTCCTGGCCGGGACCCTTCAAGACAGGAGGGGCAAGAGAGATTGCAGGCGGTCCCTGTGTGAAACCACACCTCCTCCAGTCGCCGGCATTCAATTGAACCTCGTTCCGCTCCATCGGGAGTTCTTGTCCAGGCGCTGCTCCGGACCTTCTCTGCCATAACAAAAAGCTCCATGTTTTAGTCCTCCCTCAGCAACACGCCCCTGCCATTTTGTCGGGTCTGTTCCCGGTGGTGTCAAAGGGGATCGTGGTGCCGCATCCCGGAAAGATCCCGAAGTGGCGGCTGAAGTCACCCGAAAATTCGAAGTGATCACGGAATCGGGTGTCGTGAAGGATCCGCCAGGTATTCCCGCAGACGGGAAGATGGCGGCCCGTTTCGAAGAGGTGATGTCGGTCGAGCCGGAAGGAGTGGGGGAGGTGGGGGAGGGTCCCCCGGTAAAGGACAGTTTGCCCATAATCTTCACAGGCACTTTCAAGTTCCTGAAGTTTGAAGAGTCGATAGGTGGCGGAGAAAAATCGGATGTGACCGGTTCGGGCGATGACCTCTGAGTCACCGATCGAAAGAGGACGGTCGGATACAAGGCGAGGGTCGACAAAGCCATTTTCCCGGACAATGCGCAGGAAGTCATTCCAGTAAAGCGCACCGGAGAGGCATTCCCCATAGAGGACCGGATCCTTGGAAAGATCTTCCGGCATCCTTCGATCGGCATACACATCCGAAAAATACATCTCTCCCCCCGGTTTCAGAACCCGGAAAACCTCTTCGAAGACCTGGGACTTGTTTACGACGAGATTGACGACGCAATTGGAGACGACGACATCGACACAGCCATCTGGGAGGTGCAGTGCATCAAGGGACTCAATGTCCCCGGATAAAAAGGACACATTGCTTTTCGCGTAGCCAAAGGCGATCCGGTGGAATTCCTGGTGGCGTCGGGCGACATCGAGCTGTTCCTCCGTCATGTCCACTCCGGTCACTCGCCCATGTTCCCCCACCAGCCCTGAGAGGAGATAGACATCCCGACCGGCCCCGCATCCCAGGTCCAAAACGGTCAGGCCCTCCAGGGCTTCCGGGAGAACCAGTCCACAGCCGTAATACCGGGACAGGACGTCGTCATGGATCTGACCCAGGATCGGCTTCACATACTCGGGAAGGGCTTCCTCGGTACAACACGCATTGGTTTTGAGATCCGAAGATCCCCTCAGAACTTTTCCGTAATACTCCTGGACAGCTCCTTTCATCGCAAAATCTCCTTATTTTTGAGGTCTAAAGGTTTGAAGAGGGTGATTGTAAAGGACCGCCAGACGGTGAGGCGGGATCCCCAGGGCAAAGGCCGTGGCAAGAAGTCGATTGTTCCAAGTCCTCCGCCACCATCCCTCGCGATCCCATTTTCGAGGGTCGACAAGGATCACCTCCTTGAGGTCGATGAATCTCCCTTGTTGCCGAAGCTTCCGGACGAGGGGAACCTCTTCGAACAATGGCCACTCGGGGAATCCCCCGCTTTGGTGGTAGGCCTTTTGGCTCATGAAGATTCCCTGGTCCCCATAAGGAGTCCCCCATCGAACCCGAAGGGCGATGGCTCTCTCCAGAAGCGATGCCGGCCAGGGCCTCGGGCCCGCAAAACGAAAACGAAAGAATCCTCCTATGGCTCCTCTGCTCTTGAAGGCCTGGTCGATGGCGGCCAGGGGATTTCCAGAAAACCGGGCATCCGCATGAAGAAACCAGAGGACCTCAGCCGTCGCCCTTGCGGCCCCCGTCCGGAGCTGGACCCCCCGGCAAGGGGGAGAGGTCAGATAGTCTGCTTCATACTTTTGGCATAATTCCTGGCATTCGGAAGAAGCTGCCGCATCGACCACGAAAATTTCCTTGATGCCGCTTCCGAAGGATCGAAGCTCCGGCAGCAGGCGACCAAGACGGACCTCGTCGTGGAAGCAGGGGATAATGACGCTTATATGGATCGGAGTATCCACACCAAAATCTCTGCAAGAATCGCCGAGGCCGGGACCGTGAACACCCATGCCGCGGCCATCGACCGGACGGTGCCCCAGATAATCCCCCCCTCCTTTCCGGAGGCTCCGGATCCCAGGATCGCGCCGGCCGAAACGTGGGTCGTCGAGACTGGAAGCCCCAGGGGGCTGGCTCCGATCACGAGGAGGGTCGAGACCGCGTTGGCCAGAAGCCCCTGATGACGGTCCATTTTTGCGATCTTAAAGCTCATCACTGTCGTCACCCGTTTTCCTCCGTACCAGCTCCCTGCGCCGATGGCGAGCGCGGAGACGAGAAAAAGGGGGGAGGTGGGAAGGTTCTCTCCCGCAGGCATCGCCAGCAGGGCCACGGCGACGAACTTCGGCGTGTCATTGAGACCCCGGGCAAAGGAGAGAAGTCCTCCCGAAATCCAGTGCAGGGGACCAGATCCGATCCTGAAGCCGGCGTTGGCCGATGCTGGCCGGGAGTCGTCCGGACAGACGAAGCAGGTTTCCGTTCGTTCCAGTAGGGCCGTTCCGGGAGTTCCCGGGATCCGTTCGGGAACAGGAAAAAGGCAGATCTTGAACCCTCCCGAAGATTCTTCTGGCTTCGGGAAGATTCCCGTCGCCAAAAATGCCATGAATCCGGCGAGAAATGGGCTGAGGAGGAGAGGGAGCAGAACGGTTTTGGCGGCATGATCCCAGGAGAGAGATTCCATCCCCACGGTTGCCGCCCCCGCTCCGAGGAGCCCTCCAAGGATGGCGTGGGTGGTCGAGACCGGCCATCCCACAAGGGAGGAAAGAAGCACCCACCCCGTTGCGGAGGCGATGACGGCGATGCTTGCAACATCTGGAAGAGATGTTCCACTTTTGGTGAGGCCGGTTGTGATGTTGTGAAGAACAGCCCCTCCCCAGAGGATGCCGCTCATGCTCCCCAAGCTCGTCCAGACCGCTCCCCATCCGATGGCTCCCGGAAGGGAGGACTCTCCCGATCCCGCAAGCGTCGCGATCCCCTTCGAGACATCGTTCGTTCCGTTTGCAAACCCGAGAATGAAAAGAAGAAAAAGACCCAGGAGCGTCAGTGCCGATGGTTCCATAGGTCGTCTCCAGGGAGTAAGTGGGTCGATGGGGTTTCCAGCAGTTGGCAGGCCAGATTTCTGAAGGCCTGCCGTGAGCTGCGGGGGTCTTTTTCCAGTGCCAATATTGCTCTTTCAAGATCCTCGGCATGGTCGATATCGAATCCTTCGGAGAGAAGAATTACATCCATTCCCGTTGACCGGCAGGCATTCCGGAGCATGGTTCCGAGGCACTCCGTGCTCCAGGGAAGGATGGAGAGATCGGGCCAGGGGACCCGGCTCGCCATGAGGACAACCCCTCCGTCCGTCG
>JAKAAM010000037.1 GCA_021802325.1 Nitrospirota bacterium | reverse complement strand
GCATTGCGGCAATTGATTTCCAAATCCGAGGATGCCGGCGTTTTGGTGATGGGTAGCTCTGTTGTCGGCGCCAATAGCCATCGCAAACTTGATGTTGAGGAGTTTCGTGGCTTTGCACTGTCCGACGACCTTGCTCCGCTGATATTTCTCAATGCTGCAGATAGCAAGTCGGCGCAAATGTTCACGTTGGCACATGAGCTCGCTCACTTGTTGTTGGGCAAAAGCGGCGTGTCGGATACACAGGCGGGTAGAGTTCCCGATCTGGCCATAGAGCGCTGGTGCAACCAAGTGGCGGCAGAACTGTTGATGCCGCTCGATGAAACGCGGCGTGCGATCAATCACGATACATCGATCGAAGGTGAGATCCGACGTCTTGCACGGAAATTCAAGGTAAGCACATTGGTGGCGTTGCGTCGTCTGTTCGATGCAAACCAGATCGATGAACAGACGCTGTGGCAGCTCTATCATTCGGAGGTCGAACGGCTGCAAACTATTGAACGTGCTAGTGGCGGAGGAGACTTCTACCGTACATTAGGCGCGCGTACTGGTAAACGCTTCGCTAGAGCTTTGGTTGCAAGCGCTCTAGAGGGGCAGACACTGTTTCAGGATGCTTTTCGTCTGCTCGGCTTGCGTAAATCGGAAGCATTCTACACCGCAGCTCGCGAGCTGGGCGTGATGGCATGAGTTATTTACTCGATGCAAACGTATTCATTCAGGCCAAGAACCTGCATTACGGTTTGGATTTCTGTCCAGCATTCTGGGATTGGCTTATCGAACAGAAATCCCTGGGGCAAGTATTCAGCATTGACAAGGTAGCCGACGAAATCGAGGCGGGCAGCGACGAACTTACCGATTGGGTGCATAGTAATGGACAAGGACTATTTCGTGCCACCGATGCACAGGTGGCAGCGCAGTTCGGACGGGTGAGTCAGTGGGTCATGAGTCAACACTATGAGGCTGTCGCCATTAACACCTTCATGCAGATAGCCGACTATTATTTGATCGCTCATGCACTGGCGGGCGCACATGTCGTAGTTACCCATGAAGTGCCGAGCAATTCCATCAAGCGAATCAAGATTCCGAACGTCTGCGGTGGTCTGAGCATACGTTTCATGACTCCCTACGAGATGTTGCGTCGTGAACGAGCGAGGTTTGTATTAGGAGGATACCCGTGAGGCTACCCGGATACTTTCCGACCACTGAAGGTGGATCTATGGATCCGTTTGGAGCTTTGCTACGGATTCCCTCATCTCATCTTTTTTCCGATTCCTATAAAAAGGTGGAAATTGAGGATCTTTGGTCCCACGATTTCCGGTATGCGGTCACATGTGTTTGGTAATGTAAAAGTAGACCACTTGGGAGGGAAGTAGGAACGAAAAAATAGACCACCCCGAAACCCTAATCCTGTAAAGTCTTCCCCTCGCCCGCGGGGGTGTTTCGGTTAAGATGTCAGTGGGAATTGAAAACCCCCCTCGCTACGGAGGGAAAGATGGAACAAGAATTCGTCAGGGGAAAAAAGAGATATTTTTCTTTCCGAAACATAAAAACACAACGTCGTATTTGTTGGGTAAGTTAAGATAAAAACAATCACGTTAGTGTGCCATATTTGTACCATAGCTTACGACACACATCTTTCGGTGATGAGGAATAACAAGGGGATGGTTGGCAGGCCTCCCTTGAAAAATGTTGGAAAATATTGAAGAAATTTGTTGAGCGTAATTATCGCACCCTGAAGGTCATGGGTTCAAATCCCTTACCATGGCTTCATCTAGAGATTATACGTTCTGGTTGTTACGTGACAAAATCGTGACAAATTTTTAGTCACGTTGACTGATTTTCACGAATTTTCACAGAGTCAAAAATCGGCCCGATCCGGCTCTGGTATTGGATTTTTAATGATTTTTCAGTGTTCACATTTCGGACTCTTAATCAGCGGGTTGGGAGTTCGATCCTCCCTCGGCCCACCATATTTCATAAATACTTAAGCTTCACGCCTCACCGAATATTTTTCTTCCATACAATGCCCGTACAAGGGCGGAATCAAAACGACGCCCCTGCCAGTCCCGCATGTTGATCGCCTGCCTCGCCCCCGCCTGCTCCCGGAAAATAGTCCCTGAATCTGCGATCTAAGGCTCCTTTTCCTCCCCGATGGACCGTTAGGCCATCGGAACAAAGGAAGGCCCTTTTCCCTGGCCGTTACGGGTGAGGGGACGGAGGGCGCTATCTCTCGGTGGTTCTCGACGACGGAGCGGACTTGGTCCTCCAGCGCCTCATGCACCACTGGGGGAAGAATCGGAGGGAAACGATCCTTCACCTGATTCGGGAAGTGGACCTCTCCATCATCCGGAGCCTACTGAACAATGAGGAAGGGCGAGCGCGCTATTTGGTATTGCCCGAAAGAGTAATCCGGTAATTGTTACGTGTGATGATGAGAATGTGTTACAGGTAATAGAAGAAAGTCCCTTTCCGGGAGTGGAAATGTTTTACGAGAGGATGTTTTCAGGAAGTCCCAATTGGTGAGTGATTATACGGCATAAACGGTCGGCAATCTCCGAGTGTCGGGGAACGGTGGCTTGTTTTCCACTTTTCGGATTCCGATAAACGTCATGCTTGCCGCCATGCCGGACTAAAACGCACCCTTCATTTTTCAGCTTTCGAATAAAGGTTCCCCGTTTCACGCCGTCAGCACGAGGCTTTTTCTGCGCGATCCATCAGGAAGAGAACGGATGAGCCGATAGGCGTCCCGGATGTTCTCCTCCAGCTCTTCCAGTGTTTTCCCCTGACTGGCGACCTCTGGGCATTCGATAAGATGACCGACAAACCATCCCTCGTCTTCCCAATACTCCAGAGTCAACGTTTCTTCTCTCATTGTCTCTCCGTCATCATCAGGTTCATTTTGGATCACCTTGGATCTCCCTAGATCAATGATGATAGTTTGCTACTGAAAATGTTGACTGTCAATTTTGTGCTGTGTCAATGAAAATGGCACTTTTCTGGTTTGACCCGATCAGGCTGACCGGGTCTTTTGACGAAGCCGGGCCTGTGCTCCGACGAGGGGGTTCCCTTACTTTGCAGAGCGTTTGTTATTGGCTCTAGACCAGCAAAGTTTTATTTTCTTGACGCTGCTTGATGGTTTCTTTTCCATTTTGGGTGTCAGCTGGAGTGGGAAAGTTGGAGCGGAATGGAGCCGTTCATGGTTGTATTCGTGGACGTCGGTCGCGATGATTTTCTTGGTGTCCTCAAATCCCCCCAAGGCCTAAAGTCCGGACGGGTGGCTTATGGAGCCGTCCGAATCTTTCTATGGAGAGTGGATGTTCCACACGGATCCGGGAATGGATGATCTCCTCGTCCCGCAGGATTAGGATCGGAACGTGGGGAAGAGATGGTAAGTGCTGCTGTCAGACAATGTGGAGGGGTCTGTTCAGGTCCTTGGGAAGAGTTTCCAGTGCTTTTAGGATGGCGGGCACGAGATCGGCGGGCGTCATGGACAGGTAAGGTTTCCAGAAAACGATGGCCCGGGAAAGGCCGTCGCAGACAAGGATAAAGAAGAATTCGTACCCGCTAGGTTGAAATAGTAAAGGTTGCTGTGCTGCGGCTCATGAGGCCTCTGGGGTGAGAAAAGCCTTGTCGGGAGAATTTTCGTTTGTCCGGGATCGTCCCCATGGCTTCACCGACGGGCCTTTCTGAGAGCGGACGTTGTCATGCTGATTCGGGGGAGGCCAACCCTGTTTCGGGAACAAAGAGATCCTGCTCCGGGGATCGCTCCTCTTGGGTGCGGACGCAGTTTTTTCCGCCCCTTTTGGCGGAATACATCAGGTTGTCGGCCCGTCTCAGGAGCTCCGCCATCGGTTCTCCCGTCCGGTACTGGGTCAGGCCGATACTGACCGTCACCCGCGTTCCGTTGGAGCGAAAAACGCCCTCTTCGATCCGACGGCGGAGGTTCTCCGCCAGCGGATCGGCCTCTTTGAGGGAGAGGCCCGGCAGAAGCAGCAGAAACTCTTCCCCTCCGAGACGGACGAAAATGTCCCCTTTGCGTATGACGCTTCGAATGGATTCCCCGATCATTGCCAGGACCTGATCGCCCGACTGATGGCCGTCTTGGTCATTGATGCTCTTGAAGTCGTCGATGTCGAGAAGGGCGATAGACAGGGTCATTCCGGAAATGCGCTCGGCTTGGGCCATCAGCCTCGAGAGGTGGTCCAGGCCGGCTTTGCGGAGGAAGGCTCCCGTGAGCCCGTCGAGTGTCGCTTCGCGCGTCAACCGGAGCTGGTAGGCATGAATGACTCCGTAATGATACCAAGCGAGGACCACGGCGACTCCGTAGGCGAGGAGCGCGGTCAGAAACATGGCGGGGGGGACGGGCGGAATGCGGGCTAGAACGGGAAAGAGGATATATCCCACAGTGATGCCGACCATGGCGACTGCGTTCCATACAAGTGCCCTCCTGACTCCCAGAAGAAAAAAATAGGTGAGGGGAAAGACCGGGTACCAGATCAGCATCAGGATTTCGTTTGCTGAGAGAACGGCCCCCGAGATCTGCTGAATGAGAATGAGGCCGGCGAAAGCGGCGAGGATCCTGTCGAGGTCCTGAGGACGTTGACGAAGCCAGAGCAGGAGTAGGGGGGCGACGACCGAAAAAAGGACCGACGGGAGAAGCCGGACAAGGTCGTTTCGGGAGAATTCGATTCCCGTCATCACGAGCGAGGACAGGATGCCGATGACCCCTGCCACCTTGAGGAAGCGGATGCGGTCTCGTATGAAACTTTTGTCTTCGGGGAGTTCCTGAGCGTCGGCTCGTTCCCTGTTCGTCGCCATTGATCAACTCCATAGCACAACCATGCAACAATGAGGAACCCGAGAAGTTGATGCGAAACGGGAAGGCATGAAAAGAAAAGGCAGAGAAGATCTTCATGGGTCCGTTGGGGATAGGAAGACCACACCCTGGTGATTGTGACAAGATGATTCTAGGAGTTGGGGGACAAAATGGCAAATGGAAACCATCCTCCCCCCCTCTCAGCCTCCCCGAAGCTTTTTGAGCGTGCCGAGAGTGTGTTCGATCCCGGCGATCGCCCGTCCCTTCCCGATGACGCTGTCAATCCCGTTCGTTCCCGTGTAGGGGCGGCCGTTTAACGTGAAGAGCACCTTCCCGGACTTTTCGTGGATCCTCACGAGGCGAATCTTCAGCCGTCCCCCATAAAGCGTCATCTCGTGGTCGGTGTCGAGAAGGATCGGAACGTCGTTGTAGACCATGAGCCCGATGTGGTGGCCGATGGGACACGAGATGAGGACGATCCGGAAGTGAGGGAACCACTCCGAGTTGGCGGCGACAGTCTTCGTTTTCCCGTCGATCGTCCAGGTCTCCCCCACCATCATGGGGGCGGAAAAGGATGCATACTCCGCAATCTGCCCGGCGTGGGTGTAAACCCCGAAAATCCGTGTCGAAGTCTTTTTCGGCACCTGACCCACCGGATATTCATCGAGCGGGTGGGGGCGGATCGAGACCCCGTCCAGCGTCCGCCAGAGTAGGGCCAGATCTCCCTTCGGTCCTGGCATCAGGTAGGTGAGGACACTGTCCCCCACATCGAAGCTCCGGCCCGCCAGGACGGAGAAGTTCCGGCAGGTCTCCTCCTGAAGATCTTTTTTGACGAGAACGGCCCGTTGGCCGAAGATCACCCCCCGGTCCCCCACGGGAAGATGGGTCTCGAGCGGGGTGGCGTCGTAGACGAGCCCTCCGGCCGGGATCAGGACCGGGGCGGGCCGACGGGTTTTCTGTCCTTGTCCTTTTTATGGACGATCGACGATCCCTTGATGACGAGGCTCTCGATGGTCCGGTTCTTCCCGTCCTTCATGGGAACCTCCCGCCATCCGGGAAGGACCCGGGAATCCACGACGGGGTCATGGGGAAGGAGCTCCGCCCCCGGGATCAAAAGATGTTTGCACCCGAAGGACTCCGGGGACAGGAAGGGGTCGAAGGGAAGGGGGTAGGAAGACGCTCGGGTTGCTTTCTCTCCACCGGCAAACAGGATCCCTGCGACAAGGATCACCGGAACGAGAAGAGTCCCAAACCTCATTGTTTTAGCTCCTGGGTGGAAAGGATCGCGTCTCCCGTCGTATCGCCTCCCCCCATCTTACCCCCCTCCCAATGTTCTTTATTGGACATAATTGTTCAATACTTGAGTCCTAGTGTCTCGAATGTTTCCTTTATTGGTGTGTATTTAATTTTTTGGCATTGCCATTGCTTAACTGGCAGTGAAGTCTTCCTTGCTGGCTGACGCAAGCCAGCACTCTTCTTTTCCGGAGTCGCCTGACTCCGATCAATACATTCCGAGTCTCCGTCTGGTGGATCCCCGACAATTATGAGCGAAGGAGCGAAATCACCCCCTCGGGGGCGATCTCTGTCATGGCCAAGGTGGGAAATTTGCGAAAACTGGTGAGTCTTCCGGAACTGGTCCGGAGCCATGAACTCTGGGGAAGTTTTTTCGATCTCTGGTTTCTGATTCCCCTGGTGGGTCTCATGGTCAACGCAGAACAGGGCGGGACCCCCAAGAATATGGCAGTTGACCTTCTTGTCATGGGGGGGACCTGGTTCCTTTCGGCACTCATTTTCCGGACAGCGATTCCTCTTCAGCCCCTTAAGGTCTGGGCTTTCCTTTTCCTGATTTTGCATCCGACCCCTTTTGTGGCCTCACTCTCGTCGGTGATTCTGGGCCTTCTCCTTTTCCTGTCTGGCCAGGTGGGTCTCTCGGCTTTCCTCGAGAAGAACATGTCGGATGCCTCCCTGCTCCGGGTTCGTCGATCGGTCAGCCTGTATGTTCGGGCTATCGCGATCCTTTCGATGGGAATCATCTTTCTCAGAGATTTTCCGTTCTTGCTTCCCTCTGGGATGCTGTCCCTTTTCCCCTCCAGGTTACCGCTGTCCGTAAGTCCTCTTCTCTCTGTCTTTCTTCTCGTGCTTCCACAGCTGCCGGTTACTCTGGTCAACGGGGTCCTGTCGACAGTGAGGGAGAGGAGACAAAGCGGAGTCCTGACATCTGATAGCCAAAGGCGGCTGACTGGGCAGAACCTCTCCCTGTGGCTGGGTTTGGCGGATTTCTCGGCCGGACTCCTGGGGAGCCTGCCTTTCTGTCATGGCTCCGGCAATCTCTGGATTT
This sequence comes from Nitrospirota bacterium, assembly GCA_021802325.1. Next base: position 2,196 of record JAKAAM010000037.1, on the reverse strand, counting down.
ACCGACGCCATGGTGTGAGGACGGTGCTGCCCTCCGTCGTTTCGTCCCTCGTCTTGATTGGACTGGGGATGGTGCTGTTATGGCGGGGGGGGCTTATGCCGTCCTCGATGGTGTGCGGGAGTTTTCTTGCAGGATTCCTGATTGTCGAGTCCTTTTTGAAAAAGCGGGAGAGGGGGCTCGCAGTATGCGGGACGGGATCGCGTGGGAATGTATCCGGGGCGATCGAGATCTGGGCCGCAGCCGGCGGGATGATCTCCGGAGGTCTCATCCTGGGAGGATTGCCTTTATTGTTGGCATTCCTGCTCGGAGCGAATGCAGCGATAGTCGTTGCCGGAAAGAGCCATTTCCCTCAGAAGTCGGGGGAAGTAATCGGCACGGTCCCTGTGTCTTCTTTTGCCATCAGTCCCGGAGGAAGTCTTAGAGATGTCGGTCACTCTTATGGAGTGAGGGACAAAAACGCAGGGACCGAGGCTGTCCCTCCTGCTCCTCCCCACATCGGGCCAGATTTCCCTTGTGAGGAATATGGAGTGTCCTGTTCGGTCGATCCGAGCCTTCCTGCACTTCCTTCCTCACCCCTTATCACGGTCTTGAGCCTCTCTATACGACGCTTCTCCTCTCTGATCGTCGTGCTGTGGGCTCTTCTGTCGCTGTTTTCAAAAATATCGCCACGATCCAAATCCCCGTTCGCCTTCGATCGCCTCCTTCCTTTCTCTGAATTTTTCCATCTTCTCCCCCTTTGCCTTCGGGCTCCCTAAACGTCTCCTTTTCGAAGGCTTCATTCACGTCAGTGTGTCTCCCCGCATCCGGGCATCACAATGACGACCACTGTCTGAGCGTCTTGAGTCTCACGGAATGAATGAAAAGGAGAAGATCATGATCCGCAACATGGTAAGTCCGCTGGCAATTCTTTTCTGTCTGTTCGTGCTGGGAATGGACAATGCCCTGGCGGCCGCCCCCGTTCCGCAATCTCCCCCGTCGGGTGGAGAGGGCTCGTCCGCCAATCCCTTCAATATGTCTGGCAGCGCCTTGGATGAGCTTGCGCCAGACCTCAATCTTATGAGGCCAAACTACCTTCCGTGGGGACCCTTGACGAGTGGTCCCTTCTTCACCGGAAATGCCAACACTGTCCCTGTGGGGTCCTTCTTTGTTCGAGACGCCTGGTCGGACAATCTGATGTTCGGTCAGGGACTCAACCTTTCCTCGATGACCGGATTGCAAAGGCTCGATGTCGGACTGATGAAGAATCTGGAAATGGATGTCGTTGTCCCTATCGGGATCAACAGTCAAGACAATGCCGGTACGGGATTTCGGTCAATAAGCGAGTGGGGGCCTGGCGATACCGTTGTCTTCTTCCGCTACAACTTTCTTTTGGAAAACGATGTCTATTCCTTCTGGCATCGTCCGTCCCTCACCATCGAGCCGCAATTTGTCCTTCCCAGCGGAAAGTATACCGAGCTTTCCCCGACGGCCAACGGCCTGGACCAGATGGGAAACGGGACGTTCAATGAGGGTCTTTATCTCCTCGTCAAAAAGAGCGCGAAGCCTTTCCGCTTCTTTCTGCAGGTGGGGGATATCATCCAGAACCCCACGACAGTCGGCGCCAACTATGCCAGCAACAATGTCACCTTCACGCCGCTGCCATGCACGCCGACAGGGGTTTGTCAGAATGGGCGGTTCAACATGGTCGACGGCAACCTTACCTCCTATTCGATGGCGCTCGAACAGATCCTGGATGACTCTTGGGGGCTCGGATATGTCCTCGAGGTGGTCGGGCAAACTCAGTCGGGGAGCAGTCTCTTTTTTGGAAATGCCACGGTCCCGTCCTGGAGCTTCCTTTGGGCGGCTCCCTCCTTCGAGATCAAGTATCCGAATACCAAAAGGATCGTGGTGACGTGGAGCGCAGGTGTCGCGCTTCCCGTGTATCAATCAAACATTCCCCAGATGGTGACCCCCTTTGGGATGGCCACCGTCTGGTACAACGGTATCTTCGGATACAGGGGAGAGTGAGCGATGAAAAAGTCGAATGTCTGCGGATTGAAGAAGGGAATCGCGAAAATGGCGGTGTTTTCTTTGCTGGTCGTAGGATTTCAGGGGTGTGCAAATATGAAGACCTCCGAAGAGCAAGCTTACCTGGCCGAGCAGGAAGGATATGCGGACTACCGTCACGGTGATCTCCCGGGGGCAGAAAAGGATTAT
>JAKAAM010000005.1 GCA_021802325.1 Nitrospirota bacterium | reverse complement strand
AGCCCGGCTGTCGGCCACGGTTTTCGGGTCGAGGCGGTAGAGGCTGTCACCTCCGGCAATGTAGAGGCTCCCTCCGGAAAAGGTGGGGGCGCTTCGGGTGGCGGCGACCTTGTGCCAGGACCAGAGACGTTTTCCCGTGCGAAGGTCCAGGGCTTCATAGCGACCGGTCACCGGGGAGCCCACGTAGACAGACGTCCCATGAATCAGGGGAACGCCGCCCTTGAAGGCCGGAGGCTTGGGGCCCCGTCCGGTGGAGACGGTCCAGAGGACGCGTCCCGACCTGGCGTCGAAGGCGCGGACGACCGGGACGAGGGTGGGATGTCCATGGACCCTCTTCGGACTGGTGACCGTATCCATGACCACGACACCGTGGCCGACAGCCGGGCTGACATCGCCCATCCCGGTATTGGCCGCTCCCGGGATCGTCCCGCTCCAGAGAGTGCGTCCGGTCTTCGCGTCGAGGCAGTAGAGGCGGGGGGGCGAGGCCAGGGCCAGATAGAGACGTCCGTGGCGGTAAGCCGGACTCGACATATTGTCGTTACCGCCGAGCCGTGTGGTCCAGATCGGGCGTCCCGTGCGGCGGTCGATGGCGTGGACGGTTCCGGAGCCGGTGGCGAAGTAGAGGGTTCGGCCGTGGATGGCAGGGGTTGGCATGGCCTCTCCGACCGATCCTGCGTGCCACAGAAGCCTGCCGGTCGTTCTGTCCAGGGCATAGATGCCGTTGTAGCTGACATCCATGCCGCGGACGGCGGTTCCCGTTTTGGCAAAGGCGGCGACATTTGCGAAATTGAATCCGACACCGCCAGCCGCCAGATAGACGGTCCGGCCTGCGACCAGGGGATTTCCCATCAGGTTGTTCCCGACGGGGCTGGTTCTCCAGATGAGCTGTCCGGTCCGGGCATTCAGGGCGTAGGCGAACATGTCGTCGCTTTCCGCATAGACAATCCCTCCGACGACGGAAACACCAAGAGCATTTCCGTAGAACTGCGTCTGGACCGCCCCTGCCTCCGTTTCTCCGTAGGTTTTTGTCCCGAAGGGATGGGGTCTTTCGAGAGGCCAGGCCCGGGCCTCGGCATACCGCCAGAAGACACCGTCCCGGAACCAGGCGGGAGCGTTTTCCGGAATGGGGGTGGCGGCGTTGTGACGGGCGTTGGCATTCATCTGGAGCCACTTTGCGGCTCCGAATGTCCTGTCGGCTCCGACAGGGGAATTCTGCGGGAGATAGAGGCGGGAAAAGGGACCGCCCGGAGCCACCGGAACGGTCCAGGCGGAGTCAGGCCCTCCTCCTGGCGCAGGGGAGGAGCCTGCTTCGGAAATCCCTTGCAGAATGAATGGGGATGTCAGAAAGGCCAGAAAGAGGGGAAGGCTTTTCAATTTTCTCAAAGCGGGGACTCCTATGAGCGGATAACCCAATCAGAATGCCGGTCCGTCAAATGATCAGGCCACCTCTTCGATGGTAGCGATGCGGAGGGCTGTCATCATTCGGGTGATGGACTCTTCGATCGGGCGCGAAAGCTCCGAAAGGCGCTCTCCCGTTCGTCGGAGCTGGCGCATGAGAACCTTCTGCGGAAGCATCCGGTCATAGCCGGGGGCTTCCCGGGCCATGAGGATGGCCTTTCGGCGGTAGTCCGCCATGGTGTTGTGGAGCGGCATCTTGTAGTTGAGGGTGACATCCTCGATGAGGGGAAGCACCTTGTCCCCGAAGGTTTCGATGAAGGATTCGACCATGTCGCAGAAAAAGCCGAAATGGCGGGACTCGTCCTTGGTCAGATAGATCAGGAGGCGGTTCAGCACGGGTTCGCGGACAACGCGGGACAGGCTCTGGTAGTAGAGCTGGGTCGCCTTTTCCTGCAGGAGCGTGTAGGTGAAAACCTGAACCGGATTCGAAAAGCCGATGCTGAACGGTTTGCGGTTTTCGATGATCAGCTTTTCTTCGAGGCGGTCTCGGTCCGGCTCGATCCCCGCATGGTACTGGTACAAGGCCAGAGCCTGCGCGTGGCGGTCTTCCTCGAGTCCCCAGCGGACGGTGAAGTGGAAGAGCTCCCGATTGTGCATCGACTCTTCCAGCGTGGGAGCTTCGATGGGAAACAGGGACTGGTATTCGGAGAAGTAACCGGGAAGATGGTCCTCGACATAGGTGACGAAGACGACGGCCTCCTTCTGGCCGGGGGTCAAAAGTTCAGGTTTGAGTTCATTCCAGTGAAGAGACTTGAAGCGGTTCCAGTTCGCGTCGTCGGCGAGCCGATTATAGTGATCCACATGCTGTCGAATTTTTGCGAGCGGCAGTTGCACCCTGCATTCCTTCCGTAGGTTCGTCGGGACCATTCCCTAAACTCAAAAATAGGGGTTATGGCCAATTTATGAAGCAAGACTGACTCAATCTAAATCATTATACTCTCTAAATATGGAAAATGCATCTTTTTTGTCTGAAGATCCTGTATTTCCAATATCTTATCGGACGCTTTTCACGAAATCCACAGCGGTTTCCCCATGGGCCCCCCGAGAATAAGGGGACCATGGAAAGCAGTCCGGGGAAAGAAGGGAGGCGGCTTCCCGATGGGTCAGGACCTCAGCGGACACCGCATCGGCGATTCTGTTCGTCTGCATCAGGCACTCTTCGATGACGCCTGCGGCTTCCGGGAGTGGAAGACCCGAAAAATCCGAGAGATGAAGGGGGGGCGAGCAGACATAGGTCGCTTTTCCGAATGGCAGAGGGATGCGGAATCGGTCCCAGGAGTGCAGAATTTTGACCCGGGAACAGGTCACTGAAAGAAGATAGAGAGGCTTTTTGGAGGAGAGGGCGAGATAGGCGACCCCTTCCTTGACCCGATAGAGAGGGCCTTTGGGACCGTCGGGGGTGAAGACGATCGAATCCTCTCCTGCCCGGTCGAGTCGCAGGAGTTCCTTGAGGGCCGCGCTGCCGCCACGGGTCGAAGAGCCACGGACGGAGAGGATTCCAAACCAGCGGAGGAGGGCGGCGATCAGTTCCCCATCCTTCGATTGGGAGACAATCAGCTTGATCTTTCCAGGCTTCCCGAACCAGACGAAGGGCATGAACAAACCCTGGTTGTGCCAGAAGGCGATCATGACAGGCAATCCGGACTCCAGACGCTGCCGGTAACCTTCGAATCCGATATAGGCCGACTTATTTGAGATCTTGATGAGTCGAACCAGGATGGATGTGGCCCAGGAGGCCATATCGAGAGGCCATTTTCCGGATTTCACGAAGCGTGTCCCCTGTCAGTCAAGGCTTGAGGAGGGTAAATCTTTGGATTGAATGATTTAAATAACCTATTTTGCGATCATATCCAAGGGGGGACAAAAAATCCACTCTGATGAGAAGGGGGCGAAAGCTTTAGGAAGACTGATTAAGGGTGGACCGGAGAATCTCCCAGGACTCAAGAGAAAGATTCCTTCGGGAGCGCCCCTTCGGCAGGAGAGGCGGACATATGCGGATGCGGGCAGTGATATGGGGCTCACCGAGTGTCCGCCAGAAGGAACGGACGAAGCTTTCCCCTCCGGTGTAGGAGATGGACTTCAAGGGACGACGGTCGGGAGCTTCGTATTGCAGGCAAAGGGGAAGAACGGGCCGATCCGTTCGAATGGCCGCTTCGAAAAGTCCGGTCCTAAAGGGGAGGAGGCCTTCTCCGCAGGTTGTGGTGCCTTCCGGAAATACGGCGACACACTCTTCGTTTTCCAGGGTTCTCCGTACCTGTTCGAAGATATTCCGAAATGAGGAAAGACGTTTTCTGGCGATGAAAAAAGTCCCTGCTGCTTGGGCCGATTTTCCGACCAGTGGCCAGAGGGCGATCTCCTCCTTGGCGATGAAGCGGGCCGGAACAAGGGCGCGGATGACAAGGATGTCCATCCAGGAGATATGGTTGGAGATCAGAAGAAAGGGTCCAGGGGGAATATCGGCCCCGGAAATCTCCATGCGGACCCCCAGTCGGATAAGAAGGTCCCGGCACCATACGGCCAGTGGGTCTTCTCCGGATGGAGCCGGGACCTTGGGAACAAAAACACCTCGGGCCAAGTGTGTCGCTGCCCTTAAACCCCGCAGGGACCGGCCGGAAATGGAAAGAGAATGAGGGGCGATGAATGGGACCCTCATCTCGTTGTACTGCCAGATCGGAAGAAGTGACGCGAATAGGAAACATTCATTTCGGAAAGGGCGAGCCACACAGGGAAGTCGGCCGTTCTGAAGATGGGATCATGGGCGGGATGTCCGATACATTTGGCTCCGATCCGAAGATATCCCTTGAGAAGAGGCGGAAGGGTCGGGACTCGACCGGCTCCGATCGGGCGTATAAGACAGGGAAAGGGACGATAGGGGAGGACGCTTATGGATGCATCACTTCGGACATTGAGGAGAAGATGGCTCCCGATCTCGTCCGGGTCGAGATCGGGGTTGGTCAGGTCGACGCTTGCGCAACCCATCAGATATTTGATCTTTTCGGTGATCAGAGTTCGGGCTAGGGCTGCCCAAAGAAGGGCGATGACGCTTCCCTTGCGGTAGTCCGGGTGGACACAGGATCGTCCAAGTTCGACTGTTTCGTCGAGGAAGGGTGAGAGGGGGGAAATTTCGAATTCGGATTCCGAGTAAAATCCGCCGGCTTTTCGGGCCCCATTTGCATCGAGGAGCCGGTATGTGCCGACACAGTGGCCGCTTCTTGTGTCGACGACCATAAGATGGCGGGCGAAGGCGTCAAAGAAATCGCATTCGGGGACTATTTCCTCGTAGGGACATTCCGGAGGAGAAAATCCAAAGGCGAGTGCTCGAAGTTTCTGGGCTTTGAGGATGTCGCGCGACGAACGGGCCCATCGAACTTCCAGCGTGGTGTTATCGGCGGAAGAAGGTAGAAGGATACAGGAGACGGGCATTGGTACCTCCCCGAAAGGGTGGACGAATTCTATCCCCTGCAGGATAGTCGGTCCTTGTGACGGGAAAGTCGTGAGAAGGTTACGGAAAGAATACGAAGGCTGGGGGAGGAATCAACGGGTTGTGAAAGTCAGTAATCTGGGAAAGCCAGGATCTTGATCGGGATTGTGAGGGGATTGAGCTTGCTGACAGTGGCGCAATAGGGCAATGTCCACCGAAGTCGTTCAAGACTGGTGCTCGGGAGGAGAATCGAACTCCTATGACCGTGAGGTCGGCGGATTTTGAGTCCGCTGCGTCTGCCTGTTCCGCCACCCGAGCCAGAAGAATTGGGGAAGATCCCGACGATTATACGGGGATGGAACGATCAACTCAAGGTAAGTGGGGAGTTCATGTGAGCTCTCCCCCCAAGGATTCAAGTGCATCGAGCGATCCGATGTATACTTTTTATTTGATAACAAGTGGATAATCCTCTGCCCGTGCCTTTGACCAGAGCATGACATACTGGCTTACCAGGAGAAGATAGTGGCGGTGTTTCTTGCCGGTGGGAAAGGGCGCCATTCCTCGGACTTCACCAACGGCAGTAAGGATATGGCCCGGTCCCATCGAGATTGTCCGGTTCTCTTCCCGTCCGAATACCACGAATGCACTGTTGGAGCGACGTTTTTTGGGGCGGTGCTCTCCAATGACGTGCATGGCCGGAGTGAAAAGGATGAATTCGTTTGCCGGATTCAGAAAAACCTTGCCTGCAGGAGGATGGGGGTAAGCGTCCTCGTCCAGAGGAAGGTCACGGATCAGAAAGTAGCGTCCCGTCGGCGCGTCATATCGTCTGAGGATCTGACCTCCCAGGGTCGCGACTCTTCCGACGGGTAACGGTTTATGGCTCAAAATCTCGGATAGGAGGTCCGGTTCCTGTCGGGTAATGAAAGCCGTGGGTTGGGGGGGAACCTGATAGGCACAAGAGGCGAATGTGAAAGTGACAAGAAGGAAGACGACTCGAGAGAAAAAATTTCGTCGGAGCAAGGGAACTCCTCCAAAGGGGGACTGGATTCAGATCGATCGGCAATGGACCGAAAAGATCGTTATGATGATTTGAACATCCTAATATTAATCTCCATTCGGCGATTTATTTCAAGAGGAGCCTCACCATGCTTCTTTCGGGGTCCTCAAGCAGACATGGTCAAGGATGGGCATTTTCAGGATATTGGTGATCCCTCTTTTTCCTTTCCCTCCGACTTGGCAGGACCTGGGTGTGGATGGACAGGCTTGCCGCAAACGAAGTAAGCTTTTGTGAGAGGATTGGGATGAGAGTTCTATTCCTGCCGTTGCGACAGGCCAAAATTGGAATGATTTTGTGAAAATGGTCTCTTGAGGAATTTACTTTGATCCTGAGTCACAGACCTTTGAAGGGGGCCCTCTTCGGGTCGGCCTTTCTTCCCGGCGACGAGCTAGAATCCCTTGCCAAGATTTGCGGCACCAATATGGCGCTCTTCTACCGGAGCTATGAAGTGATCCTGGCATCGCCCTCTCTCCGGATGGTCTGGCCGGACGGGGTACTTGGGACAAGTATTGCAAAGTTCCGTGAATTTATGGAGGAGCTTGTGGCTCCCGCGGAAAAATTGCATCTGGGAGAGTTTTGGAAAGGGACGGAAGGCGAGGAAGGGAGCGTGTCCGACGTCTTTCTTCTGCGGGCCGGAAAGTTAAAGGAAGCAACCCTTTTGGGTTTAATGGTCTTCCGCTTTTCCTGGGGAAGATTTCTGGTTGTTGTCCCAGGGGAAAATCCGGGACGAGTCCGTGAGACCCTCGGACTCCTTTCTCAACCGTCCCTGGAGATCGTTCGCGCGAGTCTTGACCGTTGGGTCGAGGATTCGGAGGCCGAATACGTTCTGACCCAGTTGATGGAGCGTTTCCCGGAAGAGTTTCGAGTGGGGTCGGGTTTCTTTCGGAAGGTGGGCGTCCCCGCGCCAGAAAGTCAGACGCAGATCTTCGATATCTCCTATGTCTACCGTAACAGGAAGTGGCAGAGGGAAATTCTTGAAGGAGAAATCGTAGCCGGACCCGCGGAAGGGATCTTCGTCTGGAAGCGTCCCGGGGGTGTCGGAAAGGAATCTTCCGGGCTTCCTCCTGTTTTCAGGGAACGGGGGGTCCGAATCGGTCACGAAATCCTGATCCGGTTTTCGGTCTTTCTGGGGGGAGTCTTTCCGCTTGGAGACATTCCCGTTCCAATCAATCTCCTGGCAAACGGAGGGCTTCTCCGGATGAACCGGTTCATCCGGGAAATATCAATGGACCTCGTTCCGACGGCCCAGTCCCTCACCTCGAACCACTTTCGGTTCTGTCGTTTCTGGACGGAAAGCGGATTTTCGATCAAGGGGCTCGAAGAGATTGCCCGGATCATGGATTCGTCGAACTGGCAGAACCAGATGGTCCTTCCCTTCTGGGAAACAGGGCCCGACTCCCTGGCTGAGATCAAATCGGCCTGTCGCGTTTCCGATCCTTTTTTTATCGATCCGGAAAAGAACATGGGACTCCTTCTCTTGCGGGATTGCAGCGAGTGGCATGCCCGGAATGTCGTTGTGCGACACTTTCGGAAACGGGTATCGGCCTTGGTCGAGTCTCCCATGACCGTGAGCCGATTTCTGTCGGGGGAATAGCGGTAAAAGGGGAAAGAATCCCCGAAATATAGCATGAAAGGATTGAGGATATGAGCGAAGAAAAAAGGTCCGGGACGGCCATCGTTCCCGATGCGGCGATCGACCTTCGGGGTGTCAAGTGCCCATTCAACTTTGTCAAGACAAAGTTGAAGCTTGAAACAATGGAGTCGGGAGAGACGCTTTCCGTCATTCTGGATCCGGGGGAACCTATTGCCAATGTTCCCCGATCCGTTCAGGAGGAAGGTCATGCCCTTTTGGGGATGACCGAGCGTTCGGATGGCCTTTTCGAGATTCTTGTCAAAAAGGTCTGACTCAAGGAGGGCTTTTTTCCGCAAGCCGGTAGGCCGTCTCTCTGGGAATGCTGAAGGCCCTCGTCAGAAATCGGGCTTTCTCCGCGCGTGGAAGATCGAGCTGTTTGAGGGCCTCCAGAACGGGTGCCGGAACGTCTTTGGAACCGGAATCCTCGGCAGCTCCCTCCACCACGAGTACCATTTCTCCCAGCAAAGGCGCTTCGGCGACAAGAGCCCTGACTTCGGAAAGACGTCCCCTGTAAAAACTTTCGTGGAGTTTCGTCATCTCCCGGGCCACAGAAACATGGCGCTCGGGACCCAGAACCTCTTCCATGATTTCGAGCGTTCGAACGACCCTCCGGGGAGTCTCGAAAAAGACAAGGACTTCCTTTCGGAACCCTGCTTCTTTCAGGAGTTTTTCCTGATCACCCTTTCCCCGAGGAAGAAAGCCTCCGAAAAAGAAACGATCCTCGAGAAGTCCTGAGGCGGAAAGGGCGGCCAGAATGGATGAAGGGCCTGGAACGGGGTGGACAGGAAGACCCCGGGCAATCGTTTCAGAGACGAGAGCTGACCCTGGATCCGAAATCAGAGGTGTTCCTGCGTCCGAAACCAGAGCAATCGATTCCCCCTTTTCCATCCTGTGAAGAAAGAGTGGAATCTTTTCGTCGCGGTTGTGTTCGTGGTAGGAGACGCATGGGGTCTCGATTTTGTAATGGTCGAGAAGGGGACGCGTGACACGCGTGTCTTCGGATGCGACAAACTGGACCTTTGATAGGACATCGAGGGCCCGGAGTGTGATATCTTTCAGATTCCCGATCGGGGTCGATACAAGATAAAGGGCTCCCGAGGAATGGTCATACACCGGTGGATAGCTCTCGGTTGTCGATCAGGCGGGTCTTGCCGAGATGGACGGCGGCCAGAAGGAAGGCCTCATCAGGAATGGCGGGACCGGAGATCGGCAAAAAGGTTTCCCGGTCAGCAATGGCGACATAATCCACGACGAAACCCTCTTCCGAAAGACGTCGGGAAATCGTGTCGCATACCTCGAGGCGATTTTGGAAGGGATCTCTGGCCAGATCCTTCCAAAGACGCGCAGCATGGTCGAGAATGGCCGGAAAGAGGGCGGCTCGGCTTCGCTCTTCTGAAGTCAGATATCGGTTACGTGAGCTCAGTGCCAGCCCGTCAGATTCTCTGACGGTCGGGTGGCCCACGACCCGGATCGGAAGATCGAGATCCCTGACCATGGACTGGATCAGAAAGAGCTGTTGGCGATCTTTTTCCCCAAAAACGGCGCCTTCCGGGGTAAAAAGGTGAAACAGCTTGAGGACGATGGTCAGGACACCGTCGAAGTGACCGGGTCTCGACCGGCCGCAGAAGAGCTTTCCCACGGGACCGGAGGAAACGGTGATGCGACCATCCCTGGGAACGATTTCTCCGGCGGTGGGAAGAAAGACAAGGTCGGTCCCTCTCCTCTCGAGAAAGGCAAGATCGCTCTCCAAGGTTCGGGGATAACGGTCAAGATCTTCGCCGGGACCGAACTGGAGCGGGTTCACGAAGATCGACACCGCGACAAAGTCACCCTCTGATCTCGCCCTGTCAATCAAAGACCCGTGGCCTTCATGCAGGGCTCCCATCGTGGGGACAAGCCACGACCGGTGTGTTCGGGAAGAGGGGAGCAGTGTCCTGAGTTCGGAAAAGGAATGGGCGATACGCATGAGAGCCATTGTAACACAGGAAGGAGTCATAAACCTTGGCGAAAAAGGATCAGGAGTCATACCGGTGCCCGGCCTGCGGGTACCGTTCTCCGAAATGGATGGGGTTCTGTCCGGCCTGCCACGAGGCGCCGGAAGGTCTCGTCCCTGAAGAGACCCCTGGAGGACGGGTCGACCGGTATGTCCGGGAAGGGGAAGGACGGGCCGCGAATTCCAACCCGGCAATCTCGATCCAGGATGTCGCCGTCGGGGAGACCCCCCGGACATCGACCGGCCTATCCGAATTCGATCGGGTACTGGGAGGGGGAATCGTTCCCGGGTCCTTCATTCTTCTGGGAGGAGACCCTGGGATCGGAAAGTCGACTCTCGTTCTTCAGATGGTCTCTCACCTCGCGCGGGAGATGACCGTTCTGATCGTATGTGGCGAAGAGTCCCCCGAACAGATTCGGATGCGGTTCGATCGTCTCGAGGTCCGAAAGAAGAACCCGGTGCGCCTCTTTCTGCTTGCGGAAACGGATCTTTCCATCGTTCTTTCGGAAGCATCGAGGCTGTCACCTGATCTCCTCATCGTTGATTCGATCCAGACGGTCTTTCTGCCCGAGTGGACGCAGTCGGCAGGGTCGGTGATCCAGCTTCGGGAAACGGCGGCGACCCTTCTCGAGTTCGCCAAGCGCTCACGGGTCTCCACGCTTGTGATCGGCCATGTGACCAAGGATGGGACGATAGCGGGGCCACGTGTTCTGGAGCATCTTGTGGATACGGTGCTTTATCTGGAAGGAGAGCGGGGGCAGCCTCTCAGGGTTTTGCGGACGGCCAAGAACCGGTTCGGACCGACCCAGGAGGTGGGCATCTTCGAAATGGAGGAGACGGGTCTTAGCGAAGTCGTCAATCCCTCGGCCTTTTTCCTGGAAGGACGGGAGGCCGGGCGCCCAGGGTCGGTGGTGATCTGCGGGATGGAAGGGTCGCGCCCCATCCTCGTCGAGCTTCAGGCTCTGGCGGCTTCGACCTCTCTCCCCATGCCTCGACGGGTGAGTCAGGGGGTCAGCTCGAACCGTCTCGCCCTTCTGACGGCTGTGCTGGTGCGAAAGGTCGGGATCGATCTATCCGGTATGGATCTCTATCTCAATGTGGTGGGGGGGGTGGACCTCGAGGAAACGGCCCTGGATCTGGGAATCGCGATGTCTATTGTCTCGAATGTCCGCGACCTGGTGCTGCCCCCGGACTGGGTCGTCGTGGGGGAGGTCGGATTGGCGGGAGAAGTTCGAAGGGTCCCCGGGCTTTACGACAGAATGGCCGAGGCGGCCCGTCTGGGATTCGGCCACATGATTGGACCGCCTCTTCCGTCAGGCAAGTCACGTGCGCACCCCAAGGGGCTTGTCTACCACCCTGTGACCGATGTGCGCACTGCCATGGGGTTCCTTGAAAAAGTTCGGGGGAAAAAGGAGGCGATTCCATGATCCATCTTGCGGTGGAGACCTCGACAGAGGTGGTGGACATCGCTCTGCTCGAAGAGGACCGGGTTTTGAGCAGCCTGTCGGTCTTTCGTCCCGGAGGTGCCTCCGAAATCCTGGTCCGGGGGCTCGAGACCCTGCTGGGGATGGCCGGCAAAAAGAAAGAGTCGATCGCGCTTCTTTCATCCTCCGCGGGTCCAGGAACCTATACCTCCATCAGGGTCGGCCATCTTTTCTGCAAGGGTCTGGCCTTCGCTTTGGGGATTCCCCATCTCACGATTTCGCCCTTTCTTGTCCTTTTTGAGCAGGCGTTTGCAGTGGCGGGAAAAGAGGAGGATTTTCTCGTAGTGGTTCTCGACGCCAGACGGGGCGAGGTGAACGCCTGTCTCTTTGATTCGGCCAATCCCGGATTACCCGTCTGTGGATCCGGGGACCCGTTTTCGGGGAGTGCGGTTTCCCCAGGAAAGATTCTGGAATCCCTTCCGCATGGCAAAGGCCGCCTTGTCGGACCGGGTGTCGTTCATCTCGGAAAGGATCTTTCGGGGCAGCGGACTGATCACGCAGCGCCCTTGCTGGTCCACGATTTTCCCCGAGCCGGGACGATGGGACGTCTCGCTTTCCGGAGCCTCAAGGAACGACCGGATGGGTCGTCATACGACACGCGGCTTCTCTACGGGCGTGATTCTGTGATCTCTTGAGTGAAGTCACCTCCCAAATGGCTTGCGGCTCTGCTGGTGGCGGGATAAGATAGGGCCAATCCTTATTGCACGATTTTGAATCCATGGTCAGACAGGAATCGGGAGTCCGAAGATGAGCGAATCCATCCCAGAAAATCAGGCCTCCTCCGGGCTCCGCTCTGTGGATCTGACCTCTGGACTCTGGCCGGAAGTCGTTGGAAAGTTTATCGAAACGATGCCGATCGAGGACCGTCAGGCCTTTGGAGCGGGACCGTCCCTGGTAATGGAGCTGGCATCGGGTCGACTCGGACGCTTTGAGGGGCTTTACGATCCAGGGCGTGCGGCACTCGTCGGAATGGTCGGAGGGTGGGTTCTGGACTATGAGGCGGAAATCCATCTCCTTTACATACGGTCTTTGGACAGGAGACGTGGTTTCGGGCGAAAGCTCCTGGCCTCCTTCCTCGGCAATCTGGATGCCTCGGGTGTTCGCGCGGCCTATCTCGAGGTGCGGGAATCGAACAAGATCGCTCGATTTCTTTATTATTCCCTGGGATTCAAGTTGCAGGGTATCCGCAAGAATTATTACCAGAACCCGAACGAAGACGGCCTTGTGATGGTTCGGGAGGTTTCTTCAGGCAACGAGTCCTCCGTCAATAATCTTCATCAGGAGAAGTGACTATGGATGAACTCAAGAAAAAACAACACGAACTCGATTCCCTCAAATCCAGGCACGACAGCCTGGAAAACCGTCTTTCGGATCTCGTACGAAAGGGACGATGGAACGAAGAAGAGACGCTCGAGATGAACCGGATCAAGTGGGAGAAAAGGGATCTCAAGGAAAAGATCGTTCAGGGAGAGGCCCAACTGGACAAGATGGGGGAGAATCCCTGAGACATGTTTGGAATCGGGCTGCCGGACCTTCTTTTCATCCTTCTGCTTCTTCTTGTCCTGGTCAAGCCATCGGAATGGCCGACGGTGGCTCGCCGGACAGCCCGGACCCTGACGGCCTTGCGTCGGGCCTTCACGCCTGTTCTTGAAGAGATGAGGGGTGTGCGGGATTCCCTTATGTCCGATGCCGCCCATGCTTCTCTCTCCCACCCTGTTCCAGAAGGCTGGGCTCCCAGGCCCCAATGCTTCCAGAAAGGGGGAGAGCCCGAGGCGGACTTTCCCCCTGTTCCGGAATGACCGTGGAGGGTGAGGGGAGATTCCTCCCGTTCATGGACCATCTCATCGAACTCCGCAAGAGGCTCATGAGGGCGCTCGTCTGGCTAGGCCTGGGCTTTGCCCTGAGCTTCCCTTTTTCCGAAAAAATGGTGGCCTTTCTGGGGAAGCTTGCAGGGACGCCTCTGGTGTTCACCACGCCAACCGAGGCCTTCTGGATCACGATCAAAACCGCCTTTTACGGCGGACTTCTCCTGTCTTTCCCGGGATTCCTCTATGAGGCTTGGTGTTTTGTCGCCCCTGGCCTGTACAAGGACGAACGCCGATCCATTCTCCTGTGGGTGGGGGGAGGATCCGTCTTTTTTCTTCTGGGCATCGCTTTTTCCTTTTGGGTCGCTCTTCCCACAGCCCTGTCCTTCTTGGTTCATTTCGGAGAGGGAGAGGGTCTCCGGGCCTTCATGTCGGTGGACCGGACGATTTCTTTCGAATGGCGCTTTCTCCTGGTCTTCGGCTTGATCTTCGAGCTTCCGGTTGTCATGGGTTTTCTGTCCGACAGAGGACTGGTCTCTCCGCAAACCTTTCGTAAAAGCCGACGGTGGGCGATCGTCGGAAACGCAGTCCTGGCATCGGTTTTGTCCCCCACTCAGGATTTTCTCAACATGATGATCATGTTTGTCCCTCTTCTGCTCCTTTACGAACTCGGAATCATCACCTCCGTGTGGGCTGCGTCCCGTCGGCGAAAAAGAAAGCAGGAGGAGGCTTCTGCACCTTCCTGACCCTCCTGTCCCAGGGGTCTTGCTTGAATGAATTCCCTGTGTGCGATATCCTGTCCCGACACTGTTTTTTTGGAATAATTGCGTCCAAAGAATTGGATGCCTGATTTTTTGTCCTGAATTGTCAAGATTTTGCATGGAGAATGTCTCGTTGGTCCCTTATGCTCCATCCCTGCGCGATCTCAAGGAGATCGCCCGCGATCTGGGCATCCCCTCTTCCCACTATCATCCCTATGGACCCGGTCGGGGCAAGATCGACCCTCGGTTTTTAAATCGGGAGAAGGGTAAGAGGTCCCTCTACGTCCTGGTGTCGGGCATGACTCCGACTCCAGCGGGAGAAGGAAAGACGACAACATCCATCGGCCTTTCCATGGGGCTGGAAAGACTCGGGCTTCGATCAGTCGTCACCTTGCGGCAGCCTTCGATGGGTCCTGTCTTTGGAATCAAGGGAGGGGGAGCCGGAGGGGGACGGTCGACGATCGAACCCTCCACTGTCCTGAACCTTCATTTGACGGGTGATATTCATGCCGTGGGAGCGGCTCACAATCTCCTGGCCGCGGCGATCGACAACTCCCTCTATCATGGGAATCCCCTCGAAATCGATCCCTTGTCGGTGACCTGGAGCCGGGTCGTGGATGTCAACGACCGTGCCCTCCGCCGGATTGTCGTGGGCCTGGGTGGTCCAGGGTTCGGGGTTCCGAGGGAAAGCCGCTTTGAAATCGCTGTTTCAAGCGAAATTATGGCTATCCTTGCTCTTTCTAGGTCATGGGAAGAGCTGTCTGTTCGTCTCTCCTCCATCACTTTTGGCCGAAGCCGGGATGGCAGGCTTCTTCGTGCCTCGGATCTCGGCGTCGATGGAGCAATGGCCGCTCTTCTCCGGGAGGCTTTCTGGCCCAATCTTATGCAGACCCAGGAAGGAACGGCCGCGATCATCCATGGGTCTCCCTTCGCAAACATTGCTCACGGAAACAGCTCGGTGATGGGTGATCTCGTGGCTCTTGAAACCGCTGATGTGGTTGTGACGGAGGCGGGCTTCGGCTCCGACCTCGGAGGAGAAAAATTTTTCGATATAAAGTGCCGGGTCTCCGGAAGGGGTCCGGATGCAGCCGTGCTGGTGGTGACCACCCGCGGTCTTCGCATGCATGGAGGGGTCGGGAAAGTCCGCTCCGGTCGAGCGCTTCCCCCGGAGCTTTTCATGGCAAACCCGGGAGCCGTCCGGGCTGGAATTCCGAACATGGAGCGCCATGTGGGGATCTTGCGTGGCTTCGGTGTGCCGGTTGTGGTGGCCATCAACAGCCTGGAAGGAGACAGCGACGAAGAGCATGCGGCGATTGTCGAGGCGGCCATGAAAGTTGGAGCTTCGGCGGCTGTCGTATCGACGCACTTCGCCGAAGGAGGAAGAGGGGCGGAAGGTCTGGCCAAGGCTGTTCTTGACGCGGCGCAGGGCGGAACGGCTTCCTGGAAGCCTCTTTATGCTCTGACCGATTCTCCCGAAAGTAAGATCGAAACAGTGGCGACGAAGGTCTACGGAGCCTCCTCGGTTTCCTGGTCAGAAAACGCGCGCACCGAGCTTGAGCGGATCGCCGGAACTCCGGCCGCTGAATTTCCCGTTTGTATCGCCAAGACATGGGCTTCGCTTTCCCATGATCCGACTGTGCTGGGGGCTCCGACCGGATTCGTATTCCCCGTTCGGGAGGTTCGGATCCTGTCAGGAGCCGGATTTCTGCTGGCTGTTGCGGGAGAGACGCAGACGATGCCGGGCCTTCCCAGTGATCCGGCTTTTTCCCGTGTCAGTCTGTCTCCGGACGGGACGATCACCGGGATATTGTAAAAAGAAGGAGAAAGCATTTCCATGCGATCGGGGCAAGGAATCCGGCCTATTTCCGGAAAAAAGGCACTGATCGGGTTTCTTTTTTCTGTCTTGGTGTTGTCCCTATTCCCTCTTCCTTCCATGTCGGCGGAATCACCCCCGCAACCGGTCGGTGGGGTCTCCCAGAAAACCATCGCCAGAGCGACAGATGTCGTTCATATTCTCGAAACATTTTTTCCCCCTGGAAAAGGACAGATCTCCGAAGTGGGACCAGAAGGTCGGGTATCTCTCGACAGGGGAAGTTCCCAGGGACTGTATCCTGGAGCCGTGGTCATGGTCTACAGGCCGGGGCCACCCTTTCGGGATTTTTATACGGGTCTGGTCATTGGCCGCCGGGAGGAAAGGGTCGGATGGATCGAACTCCGGACCGTGACTCCGGAATCCTCTGAAGGTTTTTTTTCCGGAACGGGACAGGTTCGCGTCGGAGACCGGTTTCGAATGCCGGAGTCCCTTGTCCGGATTGCCCTTGTGCCGGCCTCGAGATATGCCGACCTCGGTGTGATGAGCCATCTGACCAGAGCCCTGCAGAAATCAAGACGATTTTCGGTCGTCGATCCTTTTAGGGTCGATCTGGCCATGCGAAAGATGGGGAAGGGGGCCCTTTCCGATCCAGCCTATCGGGCCCGTCTTGCCAGAAATCTCAAGGTCCAGAGCCTGATCCTGGTCGACACCACGCTCCTTGGCGACAAGGTGCTTCTGAACATGGAAATTGCTGGCGGACTGTCGGGAGAGAAGGCTTTCGCGCTTGAGACCAATCTCACTGGTGTGCGTCCCCTCTCGGGGGGAGGAGATCTTCTGTCCAGTATCTCTCCAAACATGCATGCCGCCAAGCTGCCGCCCCTTTCCGTTCCTTTCCGGACCGTCAAACTTCCTTTTATACCCTTCTTTCTGACTGAAGGGCACTACATTCCGGGTGAGGGAACGATCACGGCTCTTTCAGATGGCCGTCGGATCGTGGTGGGAACGATCGGAAACGACCGGGTCCGGACCCACTACCGGGAATCCGATCCCCGGGTCGGAGGAAACCGGCATGTCTTTATTTCCTCCGGACCCGTGATCCCACCCGACAGGGAGCATCCCGGATTGGACCAGATTGCCGTCACGAACATTGTGGGTGGAGAGCCCGACTCGTACGTGCTCGATTACGACGGAACAACCTTCCGGCGCATCGCAAAGCATCTACCCTGGTACATTCGGATCGTGCGCATGTCGGATGGGACAACGCATCTGATCGGTCAGAAGATGGGGGTGAACAACGCCTTTCTGGGACACATCCATTTCCTCCGCTGGAAGCTCGACCATTTTGAAAAGGGGGACAAGGTGGATTGGCCGAAGGCCATCACCCTCCTCGGCACTCTCCCCGTCCGGACGGGAGGGCAGAATGCTTTTCTCAAGATCGCGATGGACAATCATCTCGAATACTACGATGCCCGAGGAGACCTGAGGTTCAAAAGCCCCATTTTTCTTGGAGGATATTCGAATCATTTCGTGTTCGGAAGGCCACATGCCCTCTTGCCGGTCCAGTCCCGGAGCGTCCGCGTCAAAGGCCGCATTCTGGTCCTGACACCCCCTGGGGATCCAGGGAAACCCATCGCCGTGGTCTACAAGAATATCCCCATGTCCTCGGGCTTTGGAAACTTCCAGGGTTTTCAATACGGACAGGTCTATTTCTATCGATGGACGGGCGTCAACTGGACCCTTTTGGGAGAATTGACCAGGGTCAAAAATTTTATCCGTGATATTGCGATCCTGAAAGATCCCGCGAGCGGGGCTCCAAGCCTTGTGGTCGGAACGGAGCCGGTCTTCAATTTCATGAATATCCAGAACCTGATCGTGAAGGAAGGAACGCTCCTGTATTTTCATCTTCCAGATACGGTCAACCGCTATCTTCGCTCGGGTACGACATCTCCCACCCTTTTGAATCGTCCATCGGGAGGCGGACAGAAAAAATGATTCCTCGTCAGGAGATGGTTAATCCACAAGCCTGTGAGGCTCCGGACTGGCTCGTTCGGCCCCCGGCTCATCTGGCCATCATCATGGATGGAAACGGACGCTGGGCTCAGAAGCGGCATCTTCCGAGAGTGGCCGGCCACCGTCAGGGGGCTCAGGCGGTGCGACGGACGGTGACCATTTGCCGCTCCTGGGGGATCCGTTATTTGACCCTCTATGCGTTCTCGTGGGAAAATTGGAAAAGATCCCGGCTGGAAGTTGAAGCGTTGATGCATCTCCTTGAGGACTATCTTGACCGCGAAGAGGCCCTCATGATCGAGAAATCGATCCGCTTTCGGGCCATCGGGGATCGGGCACGCCTGCCGCGAAGTGTCCTTCGAAAGCTTGAAGCCGTGGAGGCCAGCACGATCTCGGGAAAGGCCATGGACCTTACGCTGGCGCTTTCTTATTCCGGGCGAGAGGAGATTCTTTCGGCGGCCCGTCGCCTGGCGGCGGATGCCGTGGCAGGCAGGGTTGATCCGGCGACCCTCTCTCAGGAGGATTTTTGCCGGTATCTCGACTCCTTTGATCTCCCGCCCCCCGATCTTCTTGTCCGGACAAGCGGAGAATACAGGATCAGCAATTTTCTTCTGTGGCAGATTGCTTACACTGAGTTGTATTTCACCGGGATTTTCTGGCCGGATTTCGGAGAAGAAGATCTGAAACAGGCACTTCTGGATTATCAGGAACGTCAGAGGCGCTTCGGAGCCGAGGGTGTGACGACCGCGGACGCATCCGGAGGCACGGAGCGCTGATGGAGCTTGTCCGAAGGCTTGTCGTGGCAGGAATCGCGATCCCGATGATCGTGGCTTTGGTTGTTTGGGCCACTCCTTTTCTCTTCTTTCTGGTAATGGCCGGCTTAGTGATTCTTGCCCAATATGAGTTCTATCGACTCTTTCCGGACATTTCCATTGACAGCGGGGTCTGGATGGGGTTATCGGCGGGAGTCGGGTTTCTTTATGTGATCTACCTCAAAAGCACCGGGGCTGTTCCTCCGGAAACGCTCGAGGTGGTCGCGGCGCTCCTGCTTCTGACGGTCCTGGGAGGAACTCTCCTTTCGGGAGGAGTGGCGCGAATGGCCCAGCTCCCGATTGTTTGGCTCGGGATCATGTACATCCCTTTCCTTCTCGGGACAATCCTCCTGATTCGGGGTATTCCCGGGGGAGATCGATGGATCCTCTATCTTCTGGCCTTGACCTGGATCGTCGACTCTGGAGGATATTTCTTCGGAAAAATGCTTGGCCGACACAAAATGGCTCCTGGTGTTTCTCCCGGAAAAACCTGGGAGGGGGCATTGGGCGGGACGGTAGCCGGTATACTCTTTAGTCTCCTCGTCGCTTCCTGGCTTCCGGCGCCGCTGTCCCGGATGGCTGTTTTCTGGATTGCCCTCCTGCTTTCGGTCACCGGACAGTTGGGAGATCTGGTAGAGTCAGCCTTCAAAAGACAAGCCGGTGTGAAGGATTCAGGGCACCTGTTGCCCGGACACGGCGGCATGCTCGACAAGGTGGACAGCCTCATCTTCAACGCACCTGTCCTTTATGGAGTTCTGATTTTTTACGAAGGACTCAGCTCTCCCGTCATCGTCTAGGATAGGACTGAAATGGCGAACGAACCTACGACAGGGGCAAAGGTCGGCTTATCCATCCTGGGATCCTCGGGATCGATCGGGCGATCGGCTCTCGACATTGTCCGGTCCCATCCCGACCGATTCCGTATCAGGGGGCTGGCTTGCGGAAAGAATCTCGACCAGGCACTCCTTCAGGCGCGGGAATTTCGTCCGGAACTCCTGTCTGTCGACGAAAGCCTCTATTCCCATGTCAGGGAAGAACTTTCCGGAACAGGAATTCACGTTCAGGCCGGAGTTGAAGGGGCCTGTGCCGTGGCGGCCCTTCCCGATGCGGAGGTGTTGCTTTCCGCCATTGTCGGAGAAGCCGGACTGGCTCCCACCTGGGAAGGCATCCGAAACGGAAGGACTGTTGCCCTTGCGAACAAGGAAACGTTGGTCGTTGGGGGGCAGACAGTGATCGACCGGATCAAGTCGAAGGGGGCTCGTCTCGTTCCTGTCGACTCGGAACACAGCGCGATCTATCAGGCGATGAGAGGTCATTCCTGGACGGGAGTCCGCAGGATCATTCTGACCGCCTCCGGCGGACCTTTCTTTGGAAAGACCAGGGCCGACCTCGACCAGGTTTCGCGTGATCAGGCTCTGAACCACCCGACATGGAAAATGGGTCCCAAGATCACCATTGACTCGGCGACACTCCTGAACAAGGGTCTGGAGCTCATCGAGGCTCGGTGGCTGTTCGATATTCCCTCGAGCCAGATCGATGTTGTCGTCCACCGTCAGAGCATCATTCATTCTATGGTCGAGTTTGAGGATGCCTCCGTGCTGGCTCAGATGGGGGTCCCCGACATGAAGGGACCGATTGCCTATGCCATTTCGGGGGAGGAGCGCCTTCCTATCGGTGTTCCCTTTCTCGACCTGGTCAAAACAGGGACTCTGACTTTCTTTCCTCCCGATCACGAGACCTTTCCTGCGATCCGTCTGGCCGCCCGATCGATCGCCCGGACCGGGCAGGGTCCCCTGTACCTGAACATGGCCAATGAAGTGGCGGTTCAGGCATTTCTGGAAGGGCGCATTTCCTTTACCGGCATTTTTGACATATGGGAGCGGGTGATGGCGGAGGCTCCCGAGGCCGTTCCGGAGTCTCTTGACGAGATTCGACGGGCGGTCTCCAGGGCCACTGCACTCGCCCACGACGCGGTGGCCAAGACTGGGTCCATGGGATCGGTCCCGGTCTGCTCCTGAAATCCCTGATGAAAGGCAGAGTCGCTTGACAGCTATCGTTTCTTTTATCGTCGTGATCGGGGTTCTCATCCTGATCCATGAACTGGGCCACTTTTTGGTTGCCAAGAGATTCGGTGTCAAGATCGAAAAGTTTTCGATCGGCTTCGGCCCGAAGATCTTTGCGAAAACAGTGGGTGACACAGAATATCGCCTGTCCTGGATCCCCCTGGGGGGGTATGTCAAGATGCTCGGGGAGACCGATCCGGAGAAAGTGGCTCCGGAGGATCTTCCTCATTCCTTTTCGGCTCTTTCCGTTTCGAAACGGATGATGATCGCCGCAGCGGGTCCTGTGGCCAATTTCATTCTGGCCATCCTTCTTTTCGCCGCCGTATTCTGGTCGGGGCTCCCGGTCATGGAAGCCGTGGTGGGACAGGTTCTGCCAGCGTCTCCAGCGGCAAAGGCCGGAATCGAGAAGGGAGACCGCATTCTCTCGGTGAATGGTCATATCATCGAGCGTTGGGATGATCTTCGGAGATCGATTGAGCGCCAGGGCGGACACAATGTCCTTCTTTCTGTCCGAAGAGGGGACAAGACCCTGTCCTTCCAGATCGTTCCGCGGGTCGAAGCGGGAAAAAATCTGTTCGGTGAGGCAGAAAATCAAGGCAAGATCGGGGTGGGGCCCTCCGGAACCTTTGTCACTGTCCGGTACGGTTTTTCCGAAGGGCTTGGCCTGGCTGTCATCAAGACATGGAGAATCGCCTCGATCAATCTTATCTCCCTGGGCAAGATGGTCACTGGTCACATTTCCCCCAAAAACCTGGGAGGACCGATCCTCATCGCCCAGATGTCTGCGAAGGCCGCCAAGTCCGGTCTCTCGAATCTTCTGGTGTTCATGGGGTTTGTCAGCGTGACCCTGGGTGTCATGAACCTTCTTCCCATTCCCGTCCTGGACGGGGGGCACCTCCTTTTTCTCGCGGCCGAGGGGATTTTAAGAAAGCCGCCCTCCCTCAGGGTTCGGGAGCTTTCGATGCAGGTCGGCTTTGTCATCTTGCTGACAATCATGGTTTTTGCCTTCTATAACGATATCATGCGAGTTTTCGGAACTGGGCGATAATATAAGGAGCGTTTTTATGGAAATAAAAAGAAAAAAGACGCGTCGGATCATGGTCGGATCTGTTCCGATCGGAGATGGCGCCCCGGTGGCAGTCCAGTCGATGACGACGACCGATACTCGCGATATTGAGGGAACCCTCCGTCAGATCGAGGAACTCACCAATGTCGGGTGCGAAATCATTCGTCTTGCCGTAGTGGACCAGGAGGCGGCCGAAGCTGTCGGAAAAATCCACAAGAGCTCTCCCATCCCCGTGATTGCGGACATTCATTTCGACTATCATCTGGCACTGACGGTGATCGAGGGAGGAGTGGATGGGGTGAGGATCAATCCGGGAAATATCGGGAGCCAGTCCAAGGTTCGGGCGATTGTCGACCGTATGAAGGAAAAGGGCCTCCCCATCCGGATCGGAGTCAATGCAGGCTCGCTCGAGCGTGATCTCCTCGACTATTACGGTCATCCAACTCCCGAAGCGATGGTGGAGTCTGCCATGCGCCATGTCGCTCTTCTCGAGAAGGAAAACTTCACCGATATCAAGATCTCGCTTAAGGCCTCCAATGTTCTTGATACGATCGATGCCTATCGACTTGCCTCGGAGCGCTGTGACTACCCGCTCCATATCGGTGTCAGCGAGGCAGGGCCCCTTCTCTCCGGAACGGTGAAGTCGTCTGTGGGACTCGGCTATCTTCTTGCCAACGGGATCGGGGATACCATCCGGGTCTCACTGGCCGCCGATCCGGTGGAAGAAGTCAAGGTGGCTTGGGGAATCCTCAAGTCCCTCGGACTCCGGAAGCGAGGGGTGAACGTCATCGCCTGTCCGACCTGCGGCCGGCTTGAAATCGATGTGGTGGGGCTGGCGGCTCGCGTCGAGGAACGCCTTGCCCATGTTCAGGAAACGATGGACGTCTCCATTCTTGGCTGCGTGGTCAATGGGATCGGAGAGGGAAAGGAGGCCGACCTGGGAATTGCCGGAGGGCAGGGAGTCGGAATCTTTTTTGAAAACGGGGAAGTCGTCAAGAAAATTCCCTCCGCCGATCTTGAGGAGCTTCTGATTGCTCAGGTGGAAAAAAAGGTGGAGATGATGCGCGCTGCGGGAGTCTCCTCCCTCCGTTCGGAAGATGGTCGCCGGGTTGAATTGCCTATGGCTCCAGACCGTGCCCTGTCGGCGGAGAACGCGTGAGAACGACCCGTCTTCCGTATGTCACCTTCCATGAGGAGCCGGCCGAGGCTGAGGTTGTGAGCCACCGGCTGATGCTTCGGGGAGGCTATGTCAAGAAGGTGGCCGGTGGGCTGTATGACTTTCTTCCCTTGGGGGCTCGATCGCTTCGGAAGGTTGAAGCGATCGTCCGGGAGGAAATGGAGAGGGCGGGGGCCTTTGAAGTTCTGATGCCCGCCCTTCAGCCTTCAGAGCTCTGGCAGGCGACCGAGCGTTGGGAAAAATACGGGAAGGAACTCTTCCGGATCCAGGACCGTCACGAACGCTCCTTTGCCCTCGGCCCCACTCACGAAGAGGTGGTGACCGACCTGGCCCGGGGCCTTCTTCGGAGCTATCGACAGCTTCCCGTCACCCTGTTCCAGATTCAGACCAAATTCAGGGATGAGATGCGCCCTCGTTTCGGATTGATGCGCGGCCGCGAATTCGTCATGAAGGATGCCTATTCCTTCGCCCGGTCCTCCGAGGAAGGAAGTGCCTGCTACCGCGTGATGCAGGAGGCCTACTTCCGGGTTTTTTCAAGACTTGGTCTGACGGTCCGGATGGTGGAAGCCGATACGGGAATGATTGGCGGCTCCTCGTCCCACGAATTCATGGTTTTGGCTCCATCAGGGGAGGACACGGTCGTATACTGCCCCTCCTGTTCCTGGGCATCGAATGTCGAACTGGCCGGTGCGGCGACCCATTGTCCGATCTGCCAGACACCGGTCGAGCGGACCACCGCGATCGAGGTCGGCCATGTGTTCGATCTCGGGGCCCGTTACAGCGAACCGATGGGGGCAGCCTTTCTTGATCCGGATGGTCGGGAGACCCTTTATCACATGGGATGCTACGGCATCGGAGTGAGTCGGCTCCTGGCCGCGGCGATCGAACAATCCCATGACGAAAGCGGCATCATCTGGCCATTGGCAATGGCGCCCTGGACCGTCTGCGTCCTTCCGCTCGGCGGGAAGGATTCCGGGCTGACCGCCAAGGGCGAGCGAATCGCCGCCATCATCGAGGAACGCTTTCCCGGGGATGTCCTCGTCGACGACAGGGAGGCAAGGCCTGGGGTGAAGTTTGCCGATGCCGATCTCTGCGGATTTCCACTCCAGATCATCCTGGGGGAGAAAAATCTCCGGGATGACCGGGTTGAAATCAAGGTCAGAAAATCCGGAGAGCGCCATGTTGTTCCGGTTCCAGGACTTCAGGAATGGATCGGAGACTTTCTCGGGCGGCCGGGGTCCATGGTTGACACATTGATTCTTGACCGATAAAATCATGTTTTTGTGATGCTTAAATATCATATCGACAAAATACCCGATCTTCGGGTTTCTGAACCCATGGTTCTTGACTTGTCTCTTTCGGAGGAGATAGGCGCCACTCCTGGTGTTTTTCTCGTTCCTGAAACGGAAGCCGAGTTCAAGGAGATGAAAGGCCGAATTTCGGGATCCCTCGGGCGTGAGGGAACCGACGTGATGGTCGATGTGACTGTCGATTATCAAACGACCCTCTCCTGCGTGCGCTGTCTCGAGACCTTTACCAGGAAGGGAGAGGTCGGTGAGAGGACCCTCTTCTTTCATGAGAAGGGGTCGACTGCGGAGGAGCTCGAGCGTTACGGAAGGGATGGGTGGGTGGATCTCGCCCCCTGGGTCAGGGAGTTGGTTCTGACAGACCTTCCTTTTTATCCTCTTTGTCACGAGGATTGCAGGGGGCTTTGTCCCGAATGCGGAGAAAACAGGAACACGGGCCTCTGCACCTGTCCCACGGAGGGATGAGGGACGCGGAGTCCGGCGATGAAGGTGTTTTGACCCTCTTCGAGGGAGCATGGAGACGTGCTCCCGGCAACAACTCTTAAAATTATGAAGGAGTTCTTTCGTGGCACATCCAAAAACCAAGATTTCCCGTTCGAGACGGGACAAGCGACGCACCCACAAGAAGCTCACCTTGGGAGCGATCGTGAAATGCCCTTCCTGCGGTGAACCAAAGCAACCGCATTACGCCTGCCTCTCCTGCGGGACCTACAACGCGCGCCCCGTTCTCCGCGTCAAGAACGGCTGAGGAAAATCCGAATTCGCCCATGAAAATCGCTCTGGACGCCATGGGAGGGGACTTTGGTCCAGATCCGCTGATTTCAGGCGCAGATTTGGCCTACAGGACCTTCGGAACCCACCCTGTTCTTGTGGGCGACAAAAAGCTCCTCGAAGAGAGGATACGTGCCCTTTCTCTCTCCGCTCCTTTCGATTTCGTTGATGCGAAGGACGTGATTGCCATGACGGAAAAAGCCTCCGACGTGAGAAGACGCCGGGGCTCCACCGTCTGGATGGCAACCGAACTCGTCAAAAGGGGGGAGGTGGATGGTGTGGTTTCTGCCGGCCATTCCGGGGCCTCGCTTGCCTCGGCGATGTGGGTCCTTGGACGTCTTGATGGCGTTGAACGCCCGGCGATCGGAACGATTCTTCCTTCCCTGACAGGGCACTTCATCCTTGTGGATGGAGGGGCCAATGTCGACTGCAAACCATCCCATCTTGTTTCATTTGCCCACATGGGGCGGGTCCTAGCCCGCCATCTTTTTTCGAAAAAGGATCCTCGGGTCTGCGTCCTTTCGAATGGCGAGGAAGAATCCAAAGGCAACGAACTGGTCCAGAAGACCATCGAAAGCCTTCGCGCCAGCAAGGAGCCCTGGTTTGCCGGACCGATCGAGTCCCGTGACATCTTCTCGGGGGAGGCCGACGTCGTGGTCTGCGACGGCTTTGTCGGAAATGTGGTCCTCAAGGAAGCCGAAGGGCTCGCTCAGACCATTCTTGGAATGATGCGCGAGGCCGCCAAAGAAAATCTCAGGTCCAAAATCGGAGGCCTTCTCCTCCGGCCATCCCTTTCGCGCATGAAAAAAAGGCTTGATTACGCCGAGTATGGCGGTGCCCCTCTTTTGGGCGTCGACGGGCTGTTCGTCATTTCCCACGGGCGTTCCAACAGCCTTGCCATTTCCAATGCGATGGGCATGGCGGATCGTCTGGCCAAGTCGGGCCTGACCCGGACGATCGCACTCGATATCTCCCAAATGCTTTCCGGGGAATCCGGCTCGTGAGGGGACCGGTGGGTGTCATTACGGGAACCGGCTCCTACGCTCCTGCCCGGATCATGACCAATGACGAGTTCGCCGCCTATCTCGAGACCAGCGATGCGTGGATCCGGGAAAGAACCGGAATCAGGGAAAGACGTATCGCGGCCCCCGAGGAAGCGACAAGCGATCTCGCCGTTTCCGCGGGTCTGAAGGCCCTCGAGTCGGCCGGTCTCGAGGCCGTCTCTCTCGACGGAATTCTGCTTGCAACGGCCACACCCGACCTTCTGTTTCCATCCACAGCTTGCCTTGTCCAGGCGCGACTCGGGGCGGACAAGGCCTTTGCCTTCGATCTGAACGCCGTCTGTTCGGGGTTTGTCTACGCCATGAGCGTGGCCAAAAGCATGATCGAATCCCGTGCGGCCCGCCGACTTCTTGTGATCGGCTCCGAAGTCATGAGCCGGGCGCTGGACTGGTCGGACCGAGGGACATGCATCCTTTTCGGGGATGGGGCAGGAGCGGTGGTCGTCGAGGCCTCCGAGGCTGCGTCCAAGGGACTCGAAACCTTTCGTCTGAGGGCTGACGGCCGATACTGGGACATGATCCATGTCCCGGGGGGCGGAAGCCGCAGATCCGGAGAAGAATCTTCCCCCTTTATCCGGATGAAGGGAGGTGAGACCTTCAAGATGGCCGTCCGCTCTCTTCAGGAATCGGTCATGGAAGTTCTTTCCTCCTCCGGGGTGTCCCCTTCCGAGATCGATCTCCTCGTCCCCCACCAGGCCAATATAAGAATCATCGATGCCCTGGCCACCCGGCTAGGCCTTCCCCCGGAGAAGGTCATGGTCAATATCGACCGCTACGGGAACACCTCGGCCGCCTCCGTCCCCGTCGCCCTCGACGAAGCCGTGCGCTCAGGCAGGATTTCCGAGGGAAGTCGGGTTCTCCTTACGGCTTTCGGAGCGGGTGTCACCTGGGGGTCGGGCCTTCTGACGTGGGAAGCCGAAACACAGAAACGGAGCCGCTCATGAAAATCGCCTTCCAGTTTCCAGGACAGGGATCCCAGTATCCCGGACTTCTCGATGGATTTGACCGGCCCGAAGAAAAACACCGGATTGCCCAGGCGAGCGATATACTCGGGGCGGACCTCCTTTCTATTTCCCGAAACGACCCTCACGGGTCCCTGGATCAGACCTTCTGGACCCAGCCGGCCATTCTTGTGGCAAGCGTGCTGGCTCTCGGACGGATTCGGGAGATCCTTGCCCCCGATGTCGTTCTTGGGCACAGCCTGGGTGAATACTCGGCATTGGTCGCAGCCGGGGCCCTGTCCTTTGAAGACGCTGTCCAATTGGTGCACAAGCGGGGACGATTCATGCAGGAGGCCGTTCCCGAGGGAGAGGGGTTGATGGCGGCCGTTCTGGGGCCCGACAGGGAGCAGGTCGAGGAAATTCTGGCACGCGCCATTGGAGACGGAGAAGGGGTGGTTTCCGTGGCCAATGACAATTGTCCGGGCCAGTGCGTGATCGCAGGATCACGCTCGAAGGTTCTCCGGGCGATCGATCTTCTGAAGGAGGCGGGGGTGCGTAAGGTGCTGACCCTTCCGGTCTCCGTTCCATCCCATACCTCCCTTATGCATCGGGCGGCATTGTCGATGAAGGATCTTCTGTCCCAGGTGACCCTGTCTTCCCTTTCTATTCCTGTCGTTCCCAATGTCACCGCCAGACCATTGAAGGCGGGAGAGGCCTCCGGAGAAATACGGAACCTCCTTGTGAGGCAGATGGAAAGTCCCGTCGAATGGCGACGCTCTGTGGCGGGACTCCTCGAGGACGGTGTGACTCGATTTGTCGAGGTAGGTCCAGGATCTGTCCTGACGGGATTGGGTAAGCGAATCGAGAAGGCCGTGGAACCCAGAGAAAAAATTATCTGGGAATCGACCGACCGGAAGGAGGATCGCACATGAAGGAAAAAGAGGAGATCCGGCCCTTGTCCGAGCAGGTGGCGCTGGTGACCGGGGCCAACCGGGGTATCGGGTGGGCGATCGCATCCTCGCTTCTCGCGGCCGGGGTTCGGGTGGCCTTTGGCTGCAGGACCGGGGCCCCCGCCCTCCTGGACAAGATTCGGGGCCTACCCGGAGGCAATCTGGGAGAGGCTGTCGTCCTCGACCTGAGCGATCCAGCCTCGATCGAGGCGGCCGTAGACGAAGTGTTGCATCGCTGGGGTAGGGTTGATATTCTTGTGAACAATGCCGGCATCGTGCGGGACAAGCTCCTTGTGCGCATGGATGAGGCGGATTTCAGGGAGGTGATCGACGTCAACCTGACAGGTCCGTTCCGGATGGTCAAGGCGATCCTTCGTCCCATGATGAAGCAGCGCTACGGACGGATCGTCTCCATCTCCTCGGTGGTGGGTTCGACGGGAAATGCGGGTCAGGCCAACTATGCGGCCTCCAAGGGAGGGATTGAAGCCTTCTCGAAGTCGGTGGCACTCGAAGTGGCGTCTCGTGGCATCACCGTCAATGTCGTGGCCCCCGGATTCATCGAAACGGATATGACCGCAGGCCTTCCCGAAAGCGTGACAAGCGGGGTCCTGGAGCGAATTCCTGTCCGACGGTTCGGAAAAGCGGAAGAGATCGCCCATGCGGTCCGCTTCCTCGTCGACCCGGCGGGTGGATATGTCACGGGGGCTGTCATTCCCGTGAACGGCGGGCTCTACATGCCGTAATATGGCACCGTCCGGGAATCTTTCCCGGACCATAAAAATCCTTCAAGGAGGTTTGGTTTCATGGCAATCAACGATCGGGTCAAGAAAATCATTGCGGAACAGCTGGGCGTCGAGGAAGAGGAGGTCCATCCGGAGTCCCATTTTGTCGAGGATCTCGGGGCTGACTCCCTCGATACCGTCGAGCTTGTGATGGCGTTGGAAGAAGAGTTCGGGATCGAGATTCCCGACGAGGATGCGGAAAAAATCTCGACGGTCCAGAATGCGATCGACTATATCAGCGAGCGCGTCTGATGGGGATCCGTCCCCTCCAGGACCGGAGGGTTGTCGTCACGGGTGTCGGGATCGTCTCTCCCCTGGGAAATACCGCCCAGGCGACTTGGGACGCCGCCCGCGCTGGACGGTCCGGAGTGGGAGCCATCACCCGCTTTGACCCCTCCGATCTTCCTGTCCGCTTCGGAGGAGAGGTGAAGGGGTTCGATCCGGGGCAGTGGATCGACAAGAAAGAAATCAAGAAGATGGACACCTTCATCCATTACGCCATTGCGGCAGCCCAGATGGCGGTGGAGGATGCCGCCCTCGAGATCAACGATGGCACCCGCGAACGGATCGGGGTCTATGTCGGATCGGGAATCGGGGGAATCGGCGGAATCGAGTACTACCACTCCCAGCTGGTGGAGGGAGGGCCGCGTAAGGTATCTCCCTTCTTCATTCCGATGGTTCTCATCAACCTGGCCTCCGGGCAGATCGCAATCCGCATGGGCCTCGAAGGGCCGAATTCCTGCGCCGTGACAGCTTGTGCAACCGGTGTCCACTGCATCGGGGATGCCTATCACATCGTCAGGAGAGGGGACGCCGATGCCATGCTGGCCGGTGGCTCCGAATCGGCCTTCACTCCTCTGACTGTGTCGGGCTTTGCGGCGGCCCGGGCCCTTTCCTCGCGGAACGATGATCCGGAGCATGCCTCGCGTCCATTCGACCGGGACCGAGACGGTTTTGTGCTGGGAGAGGGGGCCGGGGTGGTGGTCCTGGAGTCCCTCGACCGGGCCCTCGCCCGAAAGGCCACCATCTATGGAGAGGTCCTCGGGTATGGTTTGACGGGAGACGCCTACCACATCACGGCTCCTCCCGATGATGCGGGGGGGGCGATCCGATGCATGCGCATGGCACTTTCGAACGCGGGGATTTCCCCCAACGAGGTGGACCATGTGAATGCCCACGCCACCTCGACCTTTGCCGACAAGATCGAAACCAAGGCGCTCAAAACCGTTTTGGGAGACCATGCCTCCAAGACTCCTGTTTCGGCTTTGAAATCGATGATGGGCCATCTCCTCGGCGGAGCCGGCGGGGTCGAGACGGCGCTGGCCTTCATGACACTCCGCCATGGTGTGATCCTGCCCACCATCAATCTCGAAAATCCCGATCCTGAATGCGACCTCGATTACGTGTCCGACGGCGCCCGAAAGCAGGATGTCAGGGTGATTCTCAAAAACTCCTTCGGCTTCGGTGGCACCAACGCCTCAATTGTGATCTCCCGGTTCGATGGCTGACAGGGCCGGGCGCCTTTCTTCGCTGAGGACAGACAATGTTTCCCCGGTCCCAATGGATGCACAATCTCCCGCTTCTTGAAGAACGTCTCGGGTATCGCTTCCGATCCCTGGAACGGCTCGAAGAGGCGACCATCCACAAGTCCTACACCAACGAGTTTCGGAAGGGTGGGACCCGACGGGACAACGAGCGCCTGGAGTTTCTGGGAGATACCGTTCTAGGTCTTGTGATTGCGGAACATCTCATGGCCCTCTGGCCCGACTCCCCGGAAGGCGTTTTGTCCAAACTCAAGGGGCGAATTGTTTCCGAGCCCACCCTGGCCCAAGTCGCCCGCAGCATTGGTCTCGGAAGTTTCCTCCTGATCGGTCGGGGGGAGGAAATCACCCAGGGACGGGAAAAAAATTCCATTCTCTCCGATGCCCTCGAGGCCATCATTGCCGCGATATATCAGGACGGTGGCCTCGAAGCAGCCCGAAACTTCGTCCTCCGGGAGTTTCGGGAGGTGATCGAAGGGGCCTCCCGGACCGACGCCATTGCCGACTACAAGACCGAGCTACAGGAGTATTGCCAGCGCGAACTGGAGACCCTTCCGAAGTACAAGATCACGGGTCAATCCGGACCGGACCACCAGAAGGTCTTCGATGTGGCGGTTCTGATTCGAGAGAGCGTCTGGGGAGAAGGACAGGGCCATTCGAAGAAGGAAGCGGAGCAGAAGGCCGCTGCCGCGGCACTCGATCGGATCGCCCTGACCACCAAGGATCTTCGCCAGTCTCCCTTGGGAAGTTCGCTCTCCTGAAATCGGGACAGGTCCAGAATTGTCCGGAAGGGTGATTTGTGTTCTGGCGAACAAGAGAAACAAAAAAGGCGCCGATCGGCGCCTTTTTTGTTTGGGCGAATCCTCTCGTCACATCCAGCCGAAAGCCACCTGGAGGGAGACGATGTGGTCAGGATTAAGTCCCGGAACGGGGCTGGCCTCCTCCGTGTAGTAGGAGGCGTTCACTTCGACGGCCCAGAGGTCGACCCCGACGCCGAAGGTGGGATAACCTTCATAAAGTCCGGCCGAGACGGTGAGAATCTCGGGGAACTGGTATTGGACCCCGAACCGGGTGTGAAGCCACAAGGAATCGCCGGTATAGTAAAGGTAATTGGTCACATCGACATAGTCGATGTCGGCGAGGAGCCGCCCGAACCCGATGTCCGGATCGATGCCGACGCCGGCATTGATGAGTTGGGGAAGCGATCCGGCATCGCCAAAGCTCGCAGTTCCGACGTTCAGAATCGAGGCGCCCAGGGTGGGGTTGAGGGGAAGGTCGAAGTGATAGATGGCTCCCAGGTTTCCGACGACCCCGAATCCATGGGAAAGGTTGCTCGAGAGAGTGCTGGAAATGGCGCTGGCCTGTGAAACGGTAAGGGAAGGAATGTTTTCGAACATCTGGTAAAGTCCCATCAATGTGCCGCCAACCTGGAGGTGGTGGTTGAAGAATCCGTAGGCGCCGCTAATCACGATTCCCGAGTCTGAGAGGGCCGCCAGGGAGGCCAGGTTGGTGGTCGTGGGAGAGGCGTTGGCGACTCCCAGGACCTGATTGTTGCTCAGAAGGCCGATGGCAAAATCATGGGTGGTGTAGTTTGAGTAGTCTCCAACCCGGGCATAAAGGCTCTGTCCTGCCACGCTGTTAAAGGTGTTTACATAGGTGGACGGGTTGCTGGTGCTCGCCCCGTTCAGGCTGTTGTAGAGGTTGGGGTAGAGGGTCGGATAGGTGACGTCGGCTGAAATGTTCAGGATCTGGAATGTGGAGCTCTGGATATTGTCGAGTCCGGCCGGGTTATAGAAGGGAGCGTTTGAGTCGTCGGCCACCGCCGTGAAGGCCCCTCCCATACCTTCCACCAGGACCCCCTGGTAGAGAATCGGAAACTGCTGGAAGAGCGCAGAGCCGGCCACACCCGAGGGGCCGGCCAGGGCACGGCCCGGAGCCATGAAAAGGGTCAGGGAGCAGAATCCCGCCAGGGCTCCCGACAGAAGAACGTTTTGAATGCGGTTACGATGTCGGTTCATGTTCGTTCCTTGGATGGATGTACGGATGGAGGTCGCACAAAGGTCTGATAGTCTTTTCGGAAAAGAGAATGCCGGACTTGAGAGGTCATAGCTGGCTCAGGTCATAGGCCAACCCGGAAGGGCTCAGAGTGACGCTCGAGGGGGTCGTGCCGGAAGGACTCGTCGCGCAGGTTGAGGTCGGGCTGGTGGAGCAGGTGTTGATGGCATTAAGAAACTGATTGAAGGATGTGGCGATATTGGTGTTGGTCGATCCCAGGGAGGCCAGAAAATAGGGAAGAACATCAAGAGCCGTCGTTGTCGTAATGGAAAGGGTGGGGCTTCCGGAGCAGCCCGAACATGTGGCCCCCAGAATGGCCGCGATGTTTGGGAGAAGGCTCGATGACGAAAGATCTGCCTCCAGGGCGGATTCATTGAGGGAAACGCATCCCGTGAGCCCACCTCCGCTTGGGGAGCACATCTCCCAATTGCCATTTTGGTAGACGATCCCCGTTTCATATTGCGCCACAGCCAGGAGATAGAGGGCCGATGCCAGCAGGATGGAAGAGGAATCCGGACAATTGGCGGCATTTGTGGTCGATCCGGAGCAGGAGGCATTGGCCAGGATCTGGAGGGCCGTGGCCAAATTGTTGAGATAGAGCGGCCCGCAGGAGTTGTTCGAGAGACAGGGAACCGCCTGATTGATCCCCTGGAGAATTTGGGTGGCACTGGCATTTGTGTTGACCAGGCTCAGGGTGTTGGAGAGGATCTGGGTGATGGTGGCGCCTCCCGATCCGGACGTTCCGTTCCCGATGGCGATGTAAGCGTTGGCGTCGGCATTGGCGATGTCGGCATTGACGCAGTTGTTGTTCGGGCAATAGGGCGCAAGAACGGCGATGGCTCCGGAATAGTTCCCGCTCGCGATATCGGCATTGGCGATCTCAAGGGCTCCCAGGGGCGTTCCGGGATTCCCGGAGCCGTTGCCAAGCAAGTTTCCGTTTCCACAAGAGGCAAGAGTAAAAAAGGCCAGGATGAGACTGAGCGAATGAAGAAATTTCCTGGAGAGTCGCAGGCAGGAAGGCATTCGGAAAGTCCTTTTTTCGCCATTCGGGACGTGTTGTTGATAAGGGGTCGGTTGGGCTATGATTAGCGATTATGCCGAATGGGGAATATATTCCCAAAATTTGGCGCCATTTTCAATATTTATCTATAAATATTTATTTTTGTAGGAAGAGGATCTTGGTGGAAGACAAAGAAGATGGGGCCTATGCGCGATCCGGCGTCTCTATTGACCGGGGCAATCGCTGGGTGGAGGCGATCAAGCCCCTGGCGGGTCGGACAAATCGCAGTGGGGTGGTTTCCGGAATCGGAGGGTTCGGGGGGGTTTTTCGGCCGGATTTTGGACGGTACGAGGATCCGGTCCTGGTCTCCGGGACGGACGGGGTCGGGACAAAGCTTCTGGTGGCCCGGTGGGCCCGGCGCTTTTCGGGGCTGGGGATCGACCTCGTGGCCATGTGCGCGAACGACATCGCCGTCATGGGCGCCGATCCCCTTTTCTTTCTCGATTACTTTGCCACCGGACGCCTCGACATCGACGAATCCCTCCCTGTGATGGAAGGGGTGGTTCAGGGATGTCTGGAATCGGAAATGGCCCTGCTGGGGGGAGAAACGGCCGAAATGCCGGGCCTTTATACCCCGGGGGACTTTGATCTGGCCGGGTTCTGTGTCGGAATCGCCGATCGAAAGAAGATCATCGACGGATCCACAGTCCGTCCAGGAGATCAGGTCGTTGGCATCGCCTCTTCGGGGCTTCATTCCAACGGATTCTCTCTGGCGCGGAAGGTTCTTCTGGAAGGGGAACGGATCTCTCCGGGGGACTCGCCCTCCTTCGACCGGAAGACGACCTGGGGGGAACTCCTTACCACCCCGACCCGGATCTATGTTCGTCTCATGGCGGCCATCCGGAAGGCGTTACCGGTCGGGGCCTTCGTCCATGTGACCGGAGGAGGGCTGACGGAGAACATTCCCAGAGTTCTTCCGGACAATGTTTCGGTCCGGATCGGACTCGGGCAATGGCCCATTCCTCCTTTGTTTTCTCATATCCGCCAGGCGGGAAAGATTGACCTTCCGGAAATGCTGCGGGTCTTCAATATGGGGATCGGGTTGGTTCTCATCGTCTCTCCGGAAGCCTCCCAGGAACTCTCATCACTTCTCTCCACCCGCGGGGAAAAATTCTGGCGGCTGGGGGAGGTGGTGGAGGGGAAGAGGGAGGTTCTCTATGCCGGAGAGTAGTCTCCTTCGTCTTGCCATCTTTGCTTCGGGACGCGGGTCGAACGCCATGGCGATTCTGTCCGCCGTCCGTTCGGGAAAGCTGTCAAGGATCGATCCGGTCCTTCTCGTCTGCGACAGGGAAAATGCCCCGGTTCTTGAAAAGGCCCGGGAGGCGGGAATCCCTGCACTCCAGATCCTGCCGAAGGAGTTTTCCTCGAAGGACGAGTATGAAAGGAGGATCCTTTCCCATCTTCGGGAAAAGAAGGTGGAAGCCATTGCTCTAGCCGGGTACATGCGCCTTGTCGGACCATCC
>JAKAAM010000036.1 GCA_021802325.1 Nitrospirota bacterium | reverse complement strand
GTACCTCCGCCTGCAGCAAGAGCACTGCCTTCTCCAACAAGGGCAAAGGCGCCTATCCGGGCTTTGCGAGAAAGTACAACTTTCCCTGCGCCTTCTGCCACATCCAGTGGCCAAAGCTTGCCGACACCGGTCACTTCTTCAAGGACCGCGGCTTCATGATGAGCTCCACCGGTAAGGCCAACGGCCTCGACATGATGTTCGAGAAGCCGGGCAACCAGAACTACTTCCCCATCGGCTTCCACATGTCCATGGCGTATTATGGGACCCAGGTGAATGGGGTTTCGACCCATGGATCAGCAAACACTGACAATGCTCCAAACACGGGGGGCAATAATAATAATGCTTATAATGAAATAGGATCAGGAACAGGCGCCACCGGAACCCAAGGGCGGGGGGGCTGGGCGAATGGAGCGTCAGCCAATACTCCCTGGGACATCGAGTCGGGCGGTCTTCTTAACAACTGGATCTCATTCTGGGTTCAGCCCTCCTACGCCGGAGGCGGCGGGTTCCAGATCGTGAAACTCTGGGTCCGCTTCGATGACCTTTTCAACACGACCTGGCTCAACATCTATGCGGGAAAGTCTTCCGTTGACGCTCCCTTCTCCAACCAGCGGAATGTTTATATCGGAACCAGCTCTCCCTGGACAATGTATGACTTTCAGCCGGGGACGGCCGAGGTCATGAATAACGGGGGCGCTTCGAATGCTGGATTCAATTTTCTTGGCATTGGTGCACTCTACTATGACGGAGACATGTTCCAGCTGAACAACGATGTGACCTCGTTCCGCTACTTCGGGTATCACATCAATAGCCCTGCCTCTTGTATGACCCAAAAAGCTTTCTCGCTCGATCCCTGCGAGACGAGGCTTTCTGTGAGCTTCATCCCCAACTCCGGGCTCTATGGTTCAAACTCTGGAGTGTCAGGTAATGGAGTCGGTGGAAGTGCTGGACTTGCGGGTGCGGCACAAGCGCCAGTGAATAATAATGGTTTCAACTACTTTGTCCACCTAACCCAGTCTTTTGGTGGGTGGGGACGGACAAATGGAGAACGGATAGGCGCCTTTGCCCTTGTTGGAGAAGGCAGTGCTCTTGCTGCAGGCGGAGGTACATCTCCTTCAACAACATATAGTCGTGAAGGTGTTGACGTGATGCTTAACCCAATCCCCAATGGTGGGCTTAACATCTTTGGTGCCTGGGAAATTGCCAATGATCCAACCGGTATGATGGCTGTATCGCCATTAATGCCCGGTTATACTGGCTCTAATACGGCCACGTCAGGCGCTGAATACATGACATGGCTTGTGCAGGCCGATTGGCAACCGACCTTTGGTGGCTTCTTTGCCCAGAGCGGAACAAACTCCAACATGATTTCCTTTATTTACAATCAGCTCAACATGATGCAGCAGCCAGGATTTACTGGAATATCTGCACTTCCTGGAAACTTTGACAACGTGCTTGCGTTCACTCTTTCTGATCGCTACTGGCTCTGGGGCTCCGACCGGGCGGATATCTCGCTCTTTGCCCAGTATCAGTTCATGATCAACTACGGAGTTGCGGGTGCTTTGAGTGGATGGACTACTGCTGCAGGAGTTGCAGGAAACGGAGTGAATACAACAGTAGGTAGCAACCAATTCTTCGGCAATGTGGAAGCCAACAACTTCTCTGTGGGCATCGACTTCGCCTACTAGAAGTTAACGGGTTCCGGATTCAGAGAGGGGAGGGACGAACGTCTCTCCCCTCTTTTTTTGTGCAAAAACTCAAGAGCCCCAAGAGAACTTCCGAAACGAAAACCTTCTAGGAGATAGTCTTTGTCGGCCATTCCAAAATCTGATTGGTTTGTTCGGGGATTGGCAACGATGGTGCGCCTGGCAGGAATCGAACCTGCGACCTGCGGATTCGAAGTCCGACGCTCTATCCTACTGAGCTACAGGCGCGTTTTAAGGAAGAAAAAATAGATTGATGATAAAGGATTGACGGGTGGTGTGAAATCCTGTAAAAGACTCCAAGTCCAATCGGCTAGGCAGATCTCCTCAAGAAAATTCCTTGTTTTGGATGAGGACAGTCCCGAATGGATATCTTAACCACCAACAGTCAAAACTTTAGCGGAAGTGGGGCAAAAGTGCAACCATGCAAGAGGTTGGAGGAAAAGGAAACGTCAGAATGAATGGAGAGAATTCTGACCCCTTCAAAAAGGAGTTAACCCTTGGGGAAGCCCTGTCCCTGTATGCAGAACAATACACCCGGTTTAAGAAGGGGGCCCGACAAGAGGTTTCAAGGATCCGGTACTGGATGGCCCATCCTTTTTCGCAACGTCCTCTTTCCTCCTTTATTCCTTCGGATTGGCGTCTCTATGCCATCGAACGGCAACGGCATGTCTCTCCCTCAACCGTCCGTCTTGAGCTTGCCCTGATCCGACATCTTTTTACCGTGGCTTCGGAAGACTGGGCGCTCGATCTTCGAGGCCAGTTTACCGC
The DNA here is from genome assembly GCA_021802325.1 of Nitrospirota bacterium. The sequence goes on along the minus strand of JAKAAM010000036.1, from coordinate 7,000 downwards.
CCGAACTTTGCCCAAGATCAGAAATGCCCGCGACCGCCGTCTTGCCGAGGGGGAGATTGACGCCATCGTCCGCGCCACAGGGTCCGCCATCCTGGAAAAACTTCTTCGATTTGTTCTGGAGACCGCCATGCGCCGAGGCGAAGTAACAGCAATGAGATGGAGGGATGTGGACCTGGCAAAGAGAACGGTAGTTCTGCCCGACACAAAAAACGGAGAGAGGAGGGTCGTTCCCCTCTCCAAGGAAGCCGTCGGCATTCTGGGTTCGCTCGACAGGGGAATGGCCGATGAACGGGTCTGGATGATGGAGGCAGATTCCGTGACCCAGGCGTTCGGGCGGGCCGTGGCGCGGGCCCGTACGACTTATGAGGAGGAATGTCTTGGGTCGGGAAAGAGAGCTGATCCAAACTTTCTTGAGAACATCCGTTTTCACGACCTGCGACATGAAGCCACCTCCCGACTCTTTGAGCGGGGCATGGGAACCATGACGGTGGCGGCCATCACCGGACATAAAACGCTTCAGATGCTCAAGCGATACACCCATCTCAGGCCCGAGACGATCGTGGAGGAGCTTGATCGCACCGAAAGGGAGACGTAGAAACGCTCCGAGCCACAGAAAGGGAATAGATCCTTTATGGGACGCAAGAGAGCTTGCCCCCGGAACTCTCATTCCTCGTCAAGTTACAACCGTGGACATCGTCCTGGTGCTAAGGCCATCCTGCCGGTTTTTTCCTGATGGCCGTACATCGTGAACCCCAAGTCTTTTCCCCCACTGGACATGGACTGAGAATTCCATTATGAGAGGAACACACAATAAGATGCTGTCCTCACTGACGACGGGAGGTGAAGATTTGACGGTCGGGCTCCTCCCCCGGTCAACAAGGACGAGGCTAGGGAGAGCGCCGAATCAGGATCCCCTTTCCGGACTCTCCGCCACTTCCCGCACCCGGGAGAGTTCGACACCCACCAAGGAGGCGATCTCCTCGAAAGAAAAAGTCTTTTTCTTGAGTAGGGTTCGGATCACCTGCTCTTCTTTCAGCCGGGCTCCCTGCTGGAAGCCCTTCTCGAGCCCCTTCTCAAGCCCCTGCTGGAGCCCCTGCTCGAGTCCCTTTTGAAGTCCCTGCTGGAGATATTCGTCCAGCCATGTCTCGACGATGTCTTGAGCCATTCCTACCTCCCTGGCGATGGGGTCGACAATCTGCTTCATCTCTTGGGAATTGGTGATTTTATAGACGCCTGCCATATAGTTCATCTCTGGCTTCAGTATAGCATGGGGGGCCTTCCGCTCCCAGATCTCCCTCAGAAGAAGCCGGACGAGGGTCTCGACCCCATCGAAAATGTGCTTGAGGGAGAGAAGGGCCAACACAGCCTCGAGATCGTCCACGTGATGACGGATCTCTTCGTCGTCGACCCGACGAAGATCGATGAGGGGAAGAACAAAGTCGGGCGTGACCGCAAGAAGCTCTGACGGAGGTCGAAGGACCTCGGTGAGCCTCGACGGGAGAGTCCAGGGGACCACCCCGTGATAGAAGAGGATCGGCAGAAGGGGACGCGGCTGAAGCCCCTCCTTCAGCTCCCGGATCCACAGTCCGCAAAGATAACGGGCGATCTGAAAATGGGTACGGGGATCGGGGGAGCTTTTGTGCTCTACGATCAGATGGATCCGGGCCTCCTGATCGCCGAACCGGGCCGAGAAGGCGAGGTCCATGAGGGAAGAGTCGAGACCCTCGCCCACGGACTCCGTCCCCAACGGCACAAGCGAGCCGGGATCGAGAGAGGCCGAGATATTGGTGGGGAGAAAGGCTTTGAGGACCTTTCCCAGACGGTCCGGGCGCCCCAACGTCGACTTGAAGAAGCGGTCATGCAGGGCAATATCATGCATTGATAGTCCTTATTTATGTTTATTTTTATGGAGATGAAAATAAACCCATACTATCCTCAACAGGCCAGGAAAGGCAAGACGGAGGAGAAGAGAAAGCAAGAGGACTAGGAAGGAAAACGGGACGGCCCGCCCCTTCGCCTCCCTGAAGGCGCTCCATGTTAACGGGAAAGAGGGAGGATCCCCCGGATGTTGATGACTCCAGGGGAGATCTGAGTCGATACGATTCTGGAGGCAATGGAGTCAACGGGAATCGGAGGAAGAAATTCGGGTATGAACTCCTCCTGATTAGGGGTGTTCCATCATATGGGTTAGGTCTCTAGGGGCAATTCTGACACGTCGGCCATGAGGAGAACTTATATTCAAAGATAGAGACGGCCAGAAGACTGAAAATCAATCCTGGAATTCAGATGCCCCCTGGTTTCCTCTCGGAGGATGGTTTCCTAGCCCCTTTTATCCTCCGCGGAGGGTTGATCAGGGGGCAATCATCCCATTGTCGAGATAGGATCGGGAGTAGAGAAAGACGGTCGAAGGATCGGGCAGGACGACGGATTCCTTCTTCCCCTTATAGGAGACTCTCGAGAGAAAGTCCCGGATCGTCTGGAGCCGCGCGTGATCCTTGTTGTCTGCCCTGACGACAATCCAGGGGGCCAAGGCCGAATGGGTTCGGGCAAACATCTGGTTTCGGGCATTCGAATAGGCGTCCCAGTGCTTTTGTGCGGCGAGGTCGATGGGGCTGATCTTCCACTGTTTGAGCGGGTCATGTTCCCGGCTGGCGAGTCTTTTCTTTTGTTCCTCACGGTCGATGTCGAGGTAGTATTTGAAGAGACGGATCCCCGAACGGACAAGCATCTGCTCAAATGAGGGGACGGTCTCCATGAATTCCTCATATTGATCGTTGGTGCAAAATCCCATGACGCGTTCCACGCCGGCGCGGTTGTACCAGCTTCGGTTCAGGAAGACGATCTCCTGGGCGGAAGGAAGGTAAGCCACATATCGCTGGAAGTACCATTGGGAAACCTCCCGGTCCGAGGGCTTTCCCAAAGCGACGACGCGGCTCTCGCGTGGAGAGAGATGCTCGGTAAATCGCTTGATCGTGCCATCCTTGCCCGCAGCGTCCCGTCCCTCAAAGATGATAAGGACCTTTTCGTTTTCCTTGATGAGATGGCGCTGGAATTTGACGAGCTCAATCTGGAGGTCGTGAAGCTCTTGATGGTAGGTGGCGGACTCTGGAGAGGTCTCGGGAGAACCGGTATCCTTTGTGTTTTTTTTGAGGCGAGGGGCCATGGGATGCTCCTTCCGTAGAGGGGTTCTTAGGACAGACTATCAGAAAAGGGGGGGAATGACGAGTCTCTGATTCCGATGGATTTTTATGGTTTTTGTGTGATCTGTTCGAAGAAGTCCGGGAGTAAGGGATTGGGGAAAGGAGCCCCATGGCTCCTCCAAAGTCGAGAATGCGACATTAATGATGCACTCGAGGAGCGAAGATGTCTGGTGTGCCAAATGTTTTTGGAGAAGAACAGGAGCATGGTAAGATCAGGGCAAGATTGTACTGCTTGAGAAAGGCTTGTCCATGAGAGTTCTGTGCATCAATCCCGGCTCCTCCTCCCTCAAGGCGACCCTTCTTCAGGAAGAGAGGATCCTCTCAGACCATGAGATCGATCTCGACGATTCGGTGGAAAAGGTCAGGGAGGGTCTTGCGTCCCTCTCCCTCTGGAGCCACGAAGCTCCTCCCGATGCCATCGGCGTTCGGGTTGTTCATGGGGGACGTCTCTTTCGGGAGTCGGTCCGGGTGACAGGAGAGACACTGGAGTCGCTCGGAGCCATTGCCGACCTGGCTCCCCTTCATGTTCCCGTGGCCATACGGGTTCTTTCGGCTCTTCTGGGAATGGGCCATTCCCTTCCCGTGGTGGCTGTCTTTGATACGGCATTTCATTCCACCCTACCCGAGACGGCCCGGCGCTATGCAGTTCCTGACCGCTGGGTCCAGCGGGGAGTGGAAAAGTATGGCTTCCACGGCCTCTCCTACGACGATATCGTCCACCGCCTCCCCTCCCTTTCCGGATTTCCCCTTCCAAAGCGTTTGGTGGCCGTACACTGGGGAAACGGGGCTTCGGTCTGCGCCATCAGGGACGGACGTTCCGTTGAGACCTCCATGGGACTGACTCCTCTTGCGGGGCTGATCATGGGAACCCGGCCTGGCTCGCTTGATCCGGGGATCCTTCCCTTCCTTCTTCATGGGGGAGACTCCCTTCCTCGGCTTGAGGCCGAAATGACCCATGAATCCGGTCTCTTTGCCCTTTCAGGAGGGATCTCGGATTTTCGGGAGATTGTCAGGCGCAAGGGGGAGGGGGATCCCCGGGCAGAGCTGGCCTTCGAAAAGGCGGTAACCTCGGTGGCTCAGACGATCGGAAGCTTTGCCGCCGTCCTGGAGGGGATTGATGCGTTGGTCTTTACCGGTGGGATCGGGGAGCATTCGTGGGAGGCCCGATCATCCGTCATGAAAAAAATCGGCTTTTTGGGGGTGTCGGAGGAGGCTCTGTCGAACCGGTTTGCCTCAGGGGACCGGAAAATTTCAACGCCGTCCTCAACAATTGCCGCTTGGTGCCTTCATGCCAGGGAGGATCGGACCATCGCCCGTGAAACAATTCGGGTGGTTGAGGGAAAAAGTTAGAGCCATCATCGCAAAGATCCCACCCTTGACGGTGCCCTGATATCTTGAACCGTCATGTTCGTGGGATCAGGTCAGCGGAACTCTTCCTGCCGCGAGAGCTCCCGGGCCACCTTTTCCTTCATACGGCAGAAGCTGCAGACCGGAGTCCAGGAGATTTCTCCGCATTGTTCGCAGCGTCCGGTCGGCGCCTCCTCTTCTGCCTCCTCCCCCGAGGCCTCGGGATACCATCGGGAAATGCGGTCGAGATATCCAAAGAGAAAGGCATGTTTGGTTCCGGGAGAGGCCGCCTCGATCTCTCCCAGAACCTTTTTGAAGAGAATCTGCTTGGCGTCGATGGAGTGTGGACACTCCTTGACGACGTAGGGGATCTTTCGAAGGAAGGCATAGGCGGCCATCTCCTTCTCGGTCAGGCGCACAAGGGGCTTGACCTTTTTTGCAAGCCCCGAGATGGCCGGGAGATCCGGGCGGTTTTTGGCCAGATATTCGTCGTGCCAGTGGAGAAGGTTGCCGAAGAGGCGGGAGGCCTCGTCGTCGAGGTTGTGACCCGTGGCCAGTACGGTGGCGTTGGTGGACAGGGCCACCTTGTTGAAAAAGTAACGCTTCGACATCCCGCATCCCGAGCAGGCCGGTCGGCGAGTGGCCTGGGCGATGTCGGTAACCGATCCGTTGACGGAGTCCCGCAGGGATTCCACGACGAGAGGAAGGCCGTGTCGGGAGGCAAAGGCTTCCACATGGCCCCGACTTTCGGCCGAGTACTCGCCGATTCCCAGGTCGAGGTGAAATCCCGTGGTGCGATAACCCAGTCGTGTGAGAATGTCCCAAAGGGCCAGGGAGTCTTTGCCCCCCGAGACGGCGACAAGGACATGGTCTCCGGCCGTGATCATGCCGTAGTCGTCGATGGCCTTTTTCGTCTGGGAAAGGGTAAAACGGTCAAAGCACTCCGGACAGAAAGCGCTGTTGTGGCTGGGGAGCCGGATGACGGCTTTGTTTTTGCAGGCACGGCACTTCATGGATGTGATCCTCCCGAGATAACGGGGCGCACTTCAACGGGAAGGTCGGGCGTAATCGGATCATCGTCGCAAAGAAGGGTGTCGTCCTGGATGACGAGAACCGTCTCGGGAGAGAGTCCCAGCTTCCCAAGAAGTGCCTGGACCGTCTTCACGGCCGGAATCTCCTGGGTCGTTCCGGTCTGGTGGTTGATGATCTTGAGGGTTCGACCGGACTCCCGCGGCGAACCCTGGGCGTTGTCTGACATGAATGTCCTTCCTGAAGGAGGAGGCTCTCCGGAGGTGATCTCTCTTGGGAATGTGTTCGTTTAATGTAGCATGCCATCGGAGGGATGTGAAACGGGAAGAAGAGGTCAGGCGCGTCGTGGGGAGTTTTTTGGGGCCTCAAGATCGAGGTGAGCTCCGGCGAGAAGTTGGCCCAGGACGAAGATGCGTCCCCGTTCCCTCAATGCTGGCGGGAGATGTGAGGAAATCTTCTCGGCTTCTTTCCAGAGGGCCTCAATCTTGGGCGCATCTCCTTTGGGCCGCTCCCTTTCTGTTGACCCCTTGCGAAAGGGGCGGACCACACGAAAGACGAAGGGGAGGGAGGAAAAGGTCTGCTGGCTTCGGCCCAGCCTGTCCCGGATTTCCGTCTCGAGAAAGGAGAGCTCCCGCTTCCAGAGAGGAGAGAGACAGGCGATGACAATCTCGGTTTCCGAGAGGGAGAATGGATAGGAGACGCGGGCGATGGGTTCTCCCAATGTGTCATTCCAAAGACGGCGAAGGTCGGCCAGCCGGACTTCTTTTTCCCAACCCATCCGTGTCATGAATTCCTGGGAAAGGGTTGCCAGCGGGGCAAATGTCTCATCGGCCGATCTTCGCTGCATGGAATGCGCCTTATGGAAAGAAACGGGGATGTTTGCGAAATTTTTTATTCCTGTGGCATAATAGCTCGCAATTGTACCCAAGGCAATACACTCCGCATGAGCGCGCAGGATGCCTCTCTTTGATCGATGCAAGCATGCTTTGTCAGGATGAATGGGGTGGAGCGGGGTACTGTGCCGGAGACTTGGCACAATTCCTTGCTTTCTGGCTAGACTCAGGTAGGGCGGACAGGGTTCCGCCAGGGAGGACCGACCGGTATGGCAGCGGACGAGATGAAAGATCAGGAAGGGGACCGGATCCCTTGGACTGATGATGCTCAAGCCTTGCTGAAAAAGGTACCCTTTTTCATCCGCAAGAACGTGGAAAAAGAAGCGGAGGACTTTGCCCGCTCCCACGGAATGTCCAAGGTCGAAGCCTCTGTGATTGTCCGCATCAAGGCCTCGAAGGCCGGGGAGGGAGGCGAGCCGTCCTCGGACCACAATCCTTCCCCCGCGCAGTCGGCCCCCGCATCTCCCCCCCCTACGACAACATCAGAGGCCCTCTCCTCTCCTGCCCCGGAAATGGTTCGCTCCCCTGACT
>JAKAAM010000035.1 GCA_021802325.1 Nitrospirota bacterium | reverse complement strand
TGGAACAGGACCTTCCGGACACCGAGACCTCTCTCACGACGAGGCACGGGAGGCAGCCGGGATTCTCCTCTCTGATCAGGCAACCCCGGCCCAAGTCGGAGCTCTTCTCCTGGGAATGCGCCTCAAGGGAGAAACGGCGACAGAAATGTCTGGCTTCTTGACAGGACTGAGAGAGAGGATACGCCCTCGAGTTTCTGCCCGACCGGAAAAAGAGTTTTCACCCCGCCTCGATGTGGGTGAGCCCTACGACGGAAGAAGCCGATCGACATCCCATACCGTTCCCGCCGCGACCCTAGCTGGGCGTGAAGGGCTTCGGATCAGCCTTCACGGTCTCTCGGGTGTTCCTGTCAAGATGGGGCCGGGTGTTCTGGAGGCGTGGAATTCTCTGGAAAGAATGGAGGGCCTTTTGGGGGTGACGGACAACGTCATTTGCCTTTCCCAGAGAACTTTTCTTCCGGAATTGGCGGACCTGCTCCCTATCCGGCAAGAACTGGGACTGAGAACACTTTGGAATACGGTAGAAAAGGCGGCCAACCCTTTGCAGGCCCCCTCCCAGATCATTGGGGTCTTCCACGAACCGATCGTTGCCAAGCTTCATGAGGCTCTCTTGGCACAGAAGGACCCCCCAAAACGACTCCTGTTCGTGGCAGGCGTTGAGGGCTCCACAGACCTTCACCCCCACCGGGAGACGCTCTGCTACCTCTATGACCGGGAGGCATCTCCAAACATCGCGCAAGTGACCATCCCCTCAGGACTGAAAGGCTCCTCTCCCCCACATGATGAAACGACTATCATTCGCCGCCAAGCCGCCCTCTTTCTCTTTGCCGCGGGGGTCACCTCAGATTTTCAAGAGGCCTTGGCCTCACTCCCCACCCCCTCATGGAGCCACTGATGAACAAGATTCTTCCCGTCGACAAACTCGAGATCGGCATGGAAGTTGTCGCCGTCGACAAAAGCTGGCTTGAGACAAACATTCTCTTCCATCGGTTCCGCGTCCGAAGCTTCGAAGATATCCAACGACTTCGCGATAATGGAATCAAGAATGTGACGATTCTGATCAAAGACTCCATCCTCGCCGGGACAGAAAAGGGGCCCCCCCTCTCTATCGATGATGATCGGGATATTCCCAAGCTTCGTGCAATGGAGGTCCTCCCCCTTCCCACCCTTCGGGAATGGAATGCCCTGCACGACAAGACCATCGCCGTTCTTTCCAAAAGCTTCGATGATATCCGCATGGGAAGCGCGCTTGATGTGACTCCCCTTCGCCAGCAGGTCATCGAGACCCTCGAAATGCTCGTCAAAGATCCTCGAAAAAATTCCTTTCTTGTGACTCTCTCGGAAATCGACGACGAGTCTTATGTGCACTCCACGAATACGATGATTCTTTCGATGGGGCTGGCCGCCCAAAGTGGCGTCCCCAAAGAAGACATCCCAAAATGGGGAATGGCTGCCCTTCTGCATGATATCGGCAAGGCCCTCGTCCCCCTAGAGATTCTCAAGAAACCTGGACGACTGGACCCGCAGGAATGGGACACCATGAAGCGGCACCCAAAATTTGGTCACTCAATTCTCTCAAAGTCCAAGGACGATGTGGTGCGAGGAATTTGTACCACCGTGGCCATGGAGCACCACGAACGAAAGGGGGGTGGAGGGTATCCTTATGGACTGGACCTTCCGGATCTTGACCCAGTCACCCGCTCGCTCATGGTCCTGGACATTTACGAAGCACTGACCGCCGGACGGGTTTACCGGTCTCCCCTCTCCCCGGCCAAGACGCTTTCCTATTTGTTAGAGAAGGAGCTTCATCGCCTCGACCCGCGGGCCATTGCCAACCTCGTCCAAATGGTCGGGATCTATCCCGTGGGATCCTTCGTCGAGCTTATGGATGGACGGATCGCCATGGTCTCGGCCTACGAAAGCCCTGATACAAACTCCGGAACGGTTGACCTCATCGTTCTCTATTCCGCCCCACAAAAACCTCTGGCGGAACCATCAGCCATCACCCTTCCCACCATCGACAGAAGCTATGTCCGCCAGACCTTTCACCCGAGAGAACTGGGACTGTCTCCTGCAGACGTCGCCCGATACCTGGAGTTTGCACCGGGAGACCATGGACACTGAGCCAATGGCTATTGAGCTTGCCGAACGAATCTTTTTCAAAAAAAAAAGGAGAGCCCTTCAAATTTTCGGCTCTCCCTTCAACAAGAACAAAAAAATCACTTACTTGATCTTTTTGACAATGACCTCCCAGTACCCGTCCTTCTTGTCCGTCTTGATGTATTCCTGTCCCACTTTCTGAATCCAGGCGGGAATATCCTTCGCCGATCCCTCATCGGTCGACAGAACAGCCAATACCGTTCCTACGGGTTTGAGCTGGATCGACTTGATCAGCTCCATCAGAGGACCCGGACAAAAGAGTCCCCGTCCGTCAACAACCTCGTCGACCTTCATGCCTGCATCATCTGCCATCGCTCATTTTCTCCCATTCTTGAATTGGTCCTTTAGACAAATAAAATCTGCCCGCCCTCGGCATGCTGGAAGAATCCCGCCACGCCGAGAACTTCATCGAAGACAGGATGGAAGTGATCGAGCCCTTCCTCCAAAAGGTCGAGGGCCATCCCGCAGGCAAAGACCTTTAAAGAGCCCATCATCTTTCCTTGGGACAGAAGGTCATAGAACATGGGGGCATTTTTTGAGAGAAGCCTGCGACCAACCTCGCCTTCCACCCGAAAAGACTTTTTTTCGATCGTTTCCTTCCGGAAAGCTGTCACGGCATTCATGGTCACGAAAACCCGAACATCCATCTGACTCATCGCTGCCACCGAGGCCATGAGGCCTACTGCATGCAACTTCTCCAGGGCATCCGAAGCCAGCACGAACGAAACTTTTTCCATCGCGACTCCTTCCCGTCTCAAAAATGAACCCAGATTCCCCCGCTGTTCGGGAGGGACCTTTTTATCCTAGACCATCCGTTCGAAAGGGACAAGCCTATGTTGGCGACTGACTTTCTGACTAAATATTGAGAAGAAACTTCCGAAAGTCGCCGGCCCGGATCGGACAATGAAAGAGAAATCCTTGGGTCTTCGTGCACTCCTGGTCGGCAAGCCACTTCATCTGTTCCGATTTTCGGCTCATTCCGCAAGGATATCCATTCCCATGGTATTGGCAATACCTATCATGGCACTGAAAATTGCTGGCGCATCCTCATCACCGGGAACCCCCTCCACAAAGGTCCGGTCTATTTTTATAATGGTGCTGTGGGGGGGGGGGCTTTCTTATCTTATGGATGGCCCAGAGTGATGTTTTCCATGAGCGTCCAGACAGTCTCCATTCTTTTCGGGCAGGGGAATCCCCTCTCCTTGAGGGGCCAGAGAGGGGAGGTGAAAGTTTTCCGTGACCGTCTCCAGAAGAGCGTAATGATTGGCAAAACAGGAGACGCGGGAGTGCCCTGGTCGCTTCGAATCGATCCAGAGAAGGGCCACTCGCCCCCCTCCATGCATGCGGGAAGGAGAGGGTACGGCGGCCGGGAGCGGAGATCCTCCCCAAGAGGAACGTGATCCGGACTCATCCCAAAGAACAAAAATCCAGAAACGGCTTTGACGGAATGATCGGGATTCCTCAATAAGGGGGATCCATTTTCCCAAAAACCTGTCTCCCTCCCTGAGAAGTTCCTGTCTGTTCATGTGGCAGGAGAAGGCTCCATGCATGTCGTGACAAAGATCTGGCGCCACAAAGGAAAAAGCTGGAAGGCGGTTGGATTCGAGGTCCGCTCTCAGACGAGAGAGCGGATGGACATTCTGTCTCTCCGGACCATTGCGGAGGCGAGAAAAAAGGAGAAAGGGATCATGCTTTTCGACATAGCGGCCAAACAGCCGGGGATATCGCCCTCCGCCAAAGCCATCATGAGGGAGTCCCTGCATATAGGCGGCCACGCTCAATCCATGTCGGACCATTTCCTCTGGGAGGCTATCACCAGACACGCGAACCCTCGGACTATCCGTTTGGGGAAGCGGAGGCGGGGCTCCCAAAAGGGCAAGGTAATTGGGAAGGCTCGGGTGGGCAACGCTCCAGTAGTTCAGCAGGAGCTCCCCTGAGGCGGCGTTGAAGAAGGGAAGGGCAGGATTCTTATAGACCTCCCCAAAGTTTTTGTTCTCCATCACGATGACGACGACATGATCGGCGGGGGGAAACGAGGCAGCATGGAGCGTTCCCGTCTCGACACCCAAAAAAAGGAAAAAGGGCAGGGTCCAGAAAAAGATTTCTTGTCCTTTGCGGATCATACGATTTCGCCCCTTCACAGGTCTCACTCCCAGTCCTTAAGGACAAGAAAGCGTTTGAACCAGTCGTCAAAACCCTCCCCAGATAATTGTTCTTCCTGGTTGGGAACAATGTCGATCTTGGGCCTTTCCTCGAGAGCCGCCATGAGCTCCCGACCGGACCACGCCTGAGAGGGGAACCAAAAGATACTAATGGAGAGGACCACATCAGGACGGGTCACCACAAATCTCCCCAAGACCTCCCGATAGCGATTTTCGACCGCCTTTGCCCGCCCCACATCCTGGTCGGGGAAGAGGATCACAAGATTGGAGCCAACCTGGGCCAAAATATCCGATGGCCTCTTGGCACGATCAAGAACTGTCTGGAGAAGATCCCGGTGGGCAGGATCCACCCGAACCCCGAGCAGCACAAAGGGCCGGGGAGGATGTCGTGTAATCATCTCCTCCATCAGCGTCATGAAGCTTTCCTCCTCGAAAAGCCCCCGATGAACGTCGTAGTAAGGAAGAAGGCCCAGGGACATCCGCTCCTCCCCCAAGGCATCACCAATGTTTCGGACAATTTCCTCAAAGTTGAGACGCACTGGTTTCATCCAGGTATCAAGCGTCGGCAGGGCAATCCCGATCCATCCAAAAACATGGATGTACCAGGTGAGGGGAAGCATGATCTCATACCGGAAGTTCTTATCCGTATGCTCGATCAGGGCAGGCCGGGGACCTGACTCTGAAATTTTTTTAAAAAACTGAACATCTCCCATGGAGACATTCTCCTGAAACATGCGGAGCTTCTCTTCGGGACCATCGAATTGGAGATAGATTGGACGAGGACCGTCATCGAGGGTCACTCCGTCGACAAGAAAAACCCGGTGATGCTTGAACGGACGGTCTTCCCACTCCATGAGACGGGGAATCTCCGTCATCAGAACGTTCTGGTCGGCTTCGTCAAGGAGATGTCTCGCCACCGGGACCTGAATCTTTTCCCTCATCTTAAGAACTTCGGGATATTCCACCGTTTCGATCTGCTTTTCCGGAGGCATCCTGTCGAAAAAGGCAAGAAAATAAAGACCCGCAGGTTGGGAAAGGGTTCCGATGGGAAACCCCCACCAGATCAGTGTGCCCTGATCATTGGTTCCCCTGTAGTCCTGCCGGCGGAACAGGTCTTCCTCGTCACTCTCCGGACCGACCTTCGGCCCTCCACGGCTCGCAAGATGGTCCCGCAATGACCGTACAGGCATTCGGGACAAAGTCCGAGCCGGAAGTTTTGTCAGGTGGACGAGACTATCGTCGAACAGGACGATCTTGCCTGCAGCATCGGTCGCAAAACTCGTGACGACATTGGAGTTGACCCCATAGTCAAGGATCTTTTTCCAGGGGGAAAGATCACGGATCGAGGCAATAAGGGAGACAAATCCCATCATCCGCCTCTTTTTTCTGAAGAAGAGCTGGACGGTGGTTCTATGGCGAGAAGTCCGTCAAGGACCGCCTCGTGAAGAGCCTCGCTCACTGTGGGGTGAGGAAAAACGGTTTCGGAGAGGCGGAAGAGGCCATCGGGAAGACCCATGGCAAGAGCCATGCCGGCCATCATCTCCGACAGATGAGGACCGATCCCATGCATACCGAGAACCCTCGTCGACCGCTCCTCCACAACAACCTTGATGAACCCCCGCCGTTGCCCCATTGAGAGAGATCGCCCATTGGCCAGAAGCGGAAACTTTCCCTCCCGGGGAGAATAGCCTTTCTTTTCCGCTTCCTCCCGAGTCAGACCGATCGAGACAACCTCCGGGTGTGTGTAGACCACACGAGGGATCAGCATTGGATCATAGGATGAAGGGGCCCGCCCCGCCATGGCGTCCACTGCAATCACAGCTTGACGGCTCGCCTTGTGGGCCAAGAGGAGACCTCCGACCAAATCTCCGGCGGCATAAATCCCTGGAACTTTCGTTTTCCCCAGAGGGTCCACATCCAGAAAACCTCCCGGACCCGGAGAGAGACCGACCGAATCAAGTCCCAAATTCTCCGTCACAGGGGTCCGGCCCACGGCAACAAGAACCGCATCGACATTCAGCGAAAAGGCATCGTTGCCACTCCGACCGGAAAGACTGGCCTTTCCCTGGCCCTCCCCCGGCTGACGAACCAAAGAAAGATCCTCGACCCCTGTCCTGATCGCCACGGACTTCTGCGACAGTTCCTTTTCCAGGGCGACTCCGAGTTCAGGGTCCTCCGTCGGAAGCAACCGCGATTCTCGCTCCAATATCGTGGTCTCGCAACCGAACGCCGAAAGGATTTCTGCAAACTCGCATCCGATCGCTCCGCCTCCCACAATAGCGAATCGACCTTCAAAGACCTCACGTCGAAGAAGGTCCGTGCTGGAAAGAACGAGTGTCCCGTCAAACGGGAGGGAGGGAAGGCTCCGGGGTCTCGAACCAGTCGCCAGAAGGACATTCTTGGCTCGGTGGCGAACCGGGGATTCTCCTTCCTCGAGAACATATCCAGGTCCATCGAGGCGTCCCCGACTTTTTCGATAGGTCACCCCATGCTTCTTGAAAAGAAAGCCAATGCCACGAAAGAGCCGGTCTACCGTCGTCTTTCGAAAGGCACTCAACCGGACAGCATCAAGAGTCGGGCGGGGGTAGGCAATGCCCGTTTCCTGTCCCTCGTCTCCCATCCGGAGACGACCACCAGCCTCGAGCAAGACCTTTGTCGGAATGCACCCCTGATGCAAGCAGGTTCCGCCAAGCTCACCGGGATCAAGAACAAGAACCTTCATTCCGATTTCTGCCGCCCGGATCGCCCCAACATACCCGGCCGAACCCGCCCCAATGACAACGAGATCCCACTCTTCATCATTTTCAATAATCAATTTTATATGACCTCATTCATAAGACAAAGAAGATTCGCTGAGTTTTTGATATAGATATTATCAGAACCCCACGAACTCCGAAAGGCGACAGTGACCCACTCTCTAAAGAAGTTCCCCCTGATATCAATATTTTGAAGCGAAATCCCGGTGCATTTAGGAATTTTTCGATCGAGACTTGTTGACAAATCTCATCCCGCTGACCTAATATGTAGCTGCGGGGTGGAGCAGCTCGGTAGCTCGTCGGGCTCATAACCCGAAGGTCACAGGTTCAAATCCTGTCCCCGCAACCATTCTGCAAATCTTTCCTTGACCACCATCAAAATCAAACATCAAATCCAAAAAATCCCGCGTTTACGTTTCTAAAGCTTTCTCCTTGCCATATTTTTTATCCTCTTTTCCATTCCTTTCATCACCCTCACATTCCCCGTTGACTGACACTCTTGACACCCTGTCTCACCCGGTATAACATTTGAATATGACGAATTCACATTTGTTAAAAATACTCGAGACGACAGGCTACTCTCCCGAAGAGCTCGGGAGGATGATTGGGCTATCGGGGATGACATTGCGGCGCTGGACGAAAAAGCCGCTCGACTTCCCGATTCCTCCGGTCTATGTTCCGGCAATCCGTGATACCTGCTATCGGCTGGTCTCCCAAGGCCTTCTCGATCCCGAAAGCCCGCATGTGAAGGCGATTCTTCTCTCCGGGCTCTCAAAGGGGGAGCATCATGCGGCGATCGTCAATCTGGGACTTCCCTCAGATTTTGAAACCAACCCCGCCATGAGTGAGGATCGGATTCTGACAAGCCTTGTCGTCATTGGAGCCCAGGAAAAGAAACAGTCTGAAGTTGAGAGCAACCCGGAGAAAATTTCACGATTCAAGGCCATGGGAGCGGAGTGGACCGAACGCATTTCGACGCTCGTCTCGGTGATCCGGTCCCGAAAGATGAGCCTGACCGATAAATTCATCGCTTATGGGGCGCTTTTTTATCTCTTGACACCCATCGACTTCATCCCGGACAACATCCCTTTTCTGGGATTTTTTGACGACTTTGCCATCCTGGGATTTGCGGCAGCCTACTACATGAAGTTGCCGCAAGTAGAAGCAGAGGGTCCTCAAGATCATTCTCTTTAGGGAAGGATCGCAACAAAGCAACATATCGGCATCACAACGACCATCTGCCAGGCTTAAAAAATAGACTGTCAAAGAAGATAAGGATATTCCAATGCTGAAAAGACTCTCTCTCATTCCTCTCGTCGCCCTTGTCCTGTCAGGATGCGCCGCCACCACGGAGCCACCAGTCCGTGCCTGGCTCTCCGAACAGAAGGCCTATGCCGAAATCAAGCAAGGACATCTTGAGCAGGCGGAAGCCGACCTGAAAAAGGCGCTTCGGGACAACCCCACCGATCCGACCATTCTCAACAACTTGGCCTTCATCCAGTTCAAGGAAGGGGAGTCCCAGAAGGCCATCGGCTATCTTGAGCAGGCCCGGGCCCTGCGAAGCAACGACAACGACGAGCCCTACATTCTCAACGAAGCCCGAATCCTCATTTCCTCCCACCACTACCGCAAGGCCCTCACGCTTCTGTCGCTCATCGAGCCCCGCACAAAATGGCCTCACGGCTATCGAAAAATGCTGGCCAAGGCCCTGATTCACAACGGGAAAAATGCCAAAGCCCTGGCCATTCTCCTTGAGAAGCATGATGAAGCCGGAATGATGACCCAGCCGACCCCACACTAAGCCCTCTTTTCCGTCCCGGAGATTTTCAATGACCATTCTCTTTCAAAAAAGACAGTCTTTTTTTGTCCTTCTTGGACTCTTGAGCCTATGTCTCATCACTCCCCCACTGGCGAGCGCCAGCTCCTCCGGGACCGGCACAGGTGACTTTTTTCTCCCGATGTCCGATGACGAGGAGATGGCCAAGGACTTTCAGGCTCTGGCTCCCCCTTTTCTCCCCTGGGGCCCCAACACAAGCGGCCCCTTCTTTACGGGAACCGCCGAGGTTGAGCCCATTGGCTCCTGGTATCTCGAGCCGTTCGCCTACGATTACATCACCCCCGGTGTCTCCGCCTCTTCCCTGTATATGCCGATGCGCCTGGCGGTGGGACTTGGGCACAACATCGAACTCGACTCCTATCTTCCACTTATACAAAACTGGCAGGGAGTGGATCCCTCCCAAGGGATCGACCATTCCGCCAGCCACTTCGGCGTGGGGAACACTCATTTTGAAATCAAGTGGCAGCTCACCAGCGACGCCAACGTCTATCTTCCCCTTGCCCTTCCCGCCATGGCCCTCACCTTTGACTTCTGGATTCCCTCCGGCCAGTACCAGAATCTGAATCCTCAAGACTACGGGGCCGACCAGCTGGGAAACGGCACCTACAACGAAGGAGTCATGTTCCTCCTCCGAAAACACGTCAAACCCTTCATGGTCTACCTCCAAGTCGGGGACATCGTGGAGAATCCCTCCACCGTCGGGGCCGGCTACACCTTCAACAATGGCCACTCCAGCACCCCAAGTGGCG
>JAKAAM010000034.1 GCA_021802325.1 Nitrospirota bacterium | reverse complement strand
ACGATTCAAAAGGATCGTCTGAGCCCCCCCCCAGAATCCTTCCATCATTTTTCAAGACTCCCCCGCTATCCTGTGAAACAGGCGGACTTTCCGCACAATCACAATCCTTCACCCCAGGAGACCGTTTCATGAATAAAAGCCGATTTGCTGCTCTCGCCTCCTCATTGATTCTCGCCACAGGCTTGATGATTTCATCCTCACCCACCCCCGCCCTGGCCCATGGAATGCATCACCGGATGATGAAAAGAATGATCATGCATGGGGGTCCCATTCCCTTCTACCTCATGAACCAGGATCGACTCAAACTTTCTTCGGACCAGGTCAAATCCCTGATCGACCTCAAAACCTCCTTTGAGAAAAAGGCCATCATGGAACGAGCCTCCATCCATGTCCTCAAGATTGACATCATGAGCCTCATGAGAGAGAGAAAGATCGATGCGGCCAAGGCCGACCGGGATCTTGACCGGATTGCCGAAAAGAAAAAATCCCTCATGAAGGCCTTCGTCGATGTGGTGGCCCAGGCCCATACCATTCTCACGCCCAAACAGTTCGCGGAGTCCAAAAAGCTCTGGCGACAGATGATCCTGGTCCACCATGAGATGGGGGGCCATGGTCCGATCCGACACTGATTGCCCTTCGCCGGGGGAGGGGCCCCCTTCCTCCGGCACTTCCTGCCTCCTCCGACAGGTGCGTCCTCTCACTGACTGCCCCCCCGATGATCCAAAAGAGAAGCGCTGACCCTGCACAAAAAGTCGGGTTGAGAATCTTGCCAGCGATACACCCTGCCCCGCACCATCGCAATCCTTCCGTTGACATTCGTCGCACCAACATCTCCAAAAGTCGGACTCTTTGCATAAGGGGGAGTCGCCCGAGACACAGGGATCAGTGACGAGGTGAGCTGCCCTCCCGAGAAATCCTTACCGTTGAAGGAAGTTCTCGGACAGGGTTACCGAACAGAGTCTTGACTCTGACAGAGGAAGGATCGGAAGAGGAATCCCGCTGAAATAGGGACGAGGAAATCCGGGTGATCGCCTCCACCTGCATCGGGTTCAGTCCTTTCTCGATGAAGTATCTGGTGGCATCGATGGACGTCGAAGAAAAAGATATCCCCCCGGAATTTAAGATTGAAAATTGTTACAATATGACACTGCGAAAATTAAAATTATTACATAGAGCAAGAAAGTGATTTGAATTTGTGACAAAAGAGGGGGGGAATGAAAGTCATCGGAGAAATCGTCATCCCAGAAGACGGAGCCGACCGGACGGCTGTCTCTCGTAAACTCAAAGCTGGCGGTCTTCTCAAATTGGCCCCGGGAATTTACACATCCACCGTGGACCATCCCATTGAGGCGGTTTCAAGACGAAATTGGATGAGCATAGTTAGCCATGTCTTTCCGAATCATGTCGTGACCTATCGCTCCGCTCTTTATGGTCCATTCGCTTCCGGCGGAAAGACCCTTTTCCTTTCCGGTCCCTCACCATCCGTCCGGAGTTTTCCGGGATTCAATGTTCAGGTGTCGAAAGGTCCTGGTCCGCTTGAAGGCGATACGCCCTTTGGAACGTCTCTTTTTCTTGCCGGGAGATCGCGGGCGATTCTTGACAGCTTGAAGCCGAGTTCGACGGGGCGCGTTGGGGAACGAAAAGGGATGACACGCGAGGAGGCATCAGAGGTCCTATCGAGGATTTATCAATCGGCTGGAATTGAGGAGGTAAACCGGATCCGGGATCTGGCCCGCGATATTTCCTCAAATCTGAAGGCAGTTTCTGAATTTTCCGTTCTCGACGACTTGTGCGGAGAACTTCTTGGAACAAGAACCCTGAAAAGTCCAACCAGGACAGGAATCCGATCACGCTTTCAGGGAGATGCTGTCGATTCACGACGGATGGATCTTCTCGAAAAGCTTGTGTTCCACCTGAAAGCCAATCCCGTCAGAGGGCTCCCGGGAAGAACAACCGATCGGAGCGATAGATCCTTTGGGTTTGATCTGAGGATTCTTCCCTTTATAGACGCCTATTTTTCAAACTACATCGAAGGGACCCGCTTCGAATTACAAGAGGCGATTGGAGTGGTTGGAGGCACTACCCCACTTCACCGGCCGGAGGACAGCAAGGATATCGTCGGCTCCTATATTCTCATGTCCAACAGGACGGCTCTGGCGGAAATAGAAAAGATCTCCGATCCGCCCGCCTTTATCGAAATTATCCGGAAATGGCATAGGGGATTGATGTCCGGCCGGCCAGAAAAGAATCCCGGTGAACTCAAAACGATTCCGAATATGGCGGGAACTTACAAGTTTGTCGATCCTGACAAGGTTTCGGGAACCTTGTCCCAGGGATACGAACTGTCGAAATCTCTGAACACACCGATGGAGCGGGGAATGTTTCTGAAATTTCTCATCTCGGAGGTCCATCCGTTTTTGGATGGGAACGGACGTCTGTCAAGAAGCATTCTCAATGCAATTCTCATCTCAAATAATCTGGAGCGTGCTGTCATTCCTTCCGTCTTCAGGGTGGATTATCTGACTGCCATATCGGCTCTCTCGAATAGCGGGAACGCGATTCCCTTAATAAAAGCCATTCAGAAAGCTCAACAGTGGGTTTATCATGCACCCGATTCCTCTCTTGAAAATCTTGCCTCTTATATGGAAAAGACACACGCACAGGAGGACCCTTACCAATCGTCACTTGTCGTTCCAGAGGAAGGACCAATTTAGCATCTGCAACGTCTTTGTGCTGTGGCCTGTAATCGACCATGACGGACGCTCCCGTTTTGGATTTCGTCCCTTTCTCTGGGCGTGTGTCCGCACTCGTAGCTCAACTTTCGATTGGGGGAGCAAACGATAAATTGTCACCTTTTTGTACCATAACGTGTCACTTTTCTTGTCTTTTCCAAGGTAAAAATCGATTCCCAAGGATTTTCAGGAAGAATACCATGTCACTTTTCTAATTTTCAGAAGGATAACGTGTCATCTTCCAGAAGCCTTGAGTTCGATTCCTCATTCGACAACCGAACAAAATCCTCACACGCCTTGAAATTGAAGAATGGACCTAACCTTACTCAGTCACAACCTCCACCTCTGGTGGAGGTTGTGACTTGGAGCGGCCTTCGAGTCCAAAGAAGATAAGAATTTGGATTCTAAAAATGATTTTTCCAACGAAATCTGCGCTATCGCTTCCCAAAAGAATCGCAAAAGATCTCAGCCCAATACAAGAAAGGAGTTTTGAAACAGGCCCAGAAAACCTTCGATCGGAAAGCGGCGGCGATTTTCGGAACCGTCCGGACAATCATCGCAAAGGGAGAGTACCCCAGCAAGATGAAAGTTTTTACTGAAGCTCCTGGCGTTTCGCCGGCCGATGGCCGGAATCCGAAGCTCGCTGAAATATGGAAGAGGAGTCTGGTAGAATCGGGATCAGATCATAAATGATGGCGGGGGCGGATCGATTTTTTTGCCGGAATTTCGACACCCATAAAGTGTCGGAGGGCAAAAAACAACCATAATGTGTCGTGACCGCCATTTTATGGTTGTACCCACAGTACTCACAAAAAACATCGGGAGAATGAGGGATATGGTCGGGGCGACAGGATTTGAACCTGCGACCCCCTGCTCCCAAAGCAGGTGCGCTACCAAGCTGCGCTACGCCCCGACGGCAAAAAGAAGGATTGAAAATGCGAGGCATTCAAAAATGTCCCGGAGTTGACGGGAAACCGCAACCACGGTGAAAAACAGTATAGCGGTGGGAATGAAAAATTGAAAGCCTGCCGGTGATTTTCATGGGACAGAGCCTCCTTCGATTCAGGACAGAACACATGATGATGTTTCACCGATTGACCAAGATTTTGTCTGAAGAGCGCCTTCATGGTTTCTCTCCCGTGACCCTGCTCTCCCTCCTTGCTCTCTGTCTCTTCTTTTCCCCCTCTCGCGCCCAGGCCGACGAGATCCTCAACACCGTCCACTCTCACTACAGGGAACAGATTCAACGGATCCGCGACTCTCTTGAACGCGACAAGGACGTAGCCGAACAAAAAGAAGCGCTGGCAGATGCCAGGAGAACAGTTCGATGGGTCTTTGAAGAGCCCGGGGCGGCCGCCCTTGAGTCCCGAATCATTAACCGGAAAGTGTCCAAAGAGTTTTTCGAGCTGGGAATCCCCGTCATTATCCATCCGATCCCGACACGTCCCTTTCTCTTCCAACGATTTTCCGACCACTCCATCCGAATCACCAATTTTGAAAAAGGGACAATTCTGGTCAAAACCTCCATTCCCTATTTGCAGGATGGTGGGATGAAAAAGGCAAGAACCGAAGGAATCTTGCTGGCTGCGCTTCTTATGAGGGACCAGGTTCTCTATCTTCCCGTGCGGGAAAAAATCTTGCTCAAAAGGGATGTTCCTCCGGAAGCACTTCTTCCAAACGGCCCACTGGCCATGACGATTCTCAACAGGGCCATCACACCCTCGGGTTTTAAGGTACAAACCCTGCCACTGGCGGCGGGGGGAGGCATTGTTCTTGTTCGCATGGAGATCCCCATCCCTCTTCATCTTGGGGGACAAATCGCGACAAAAATCTCCAACCTCAGTTTTTCATCAAACCTTCCCAGTCAAAAAAGGCAATATCGACGGACTCTGCCCACCGGACTCATCCTTGACGCCAGACACCTCAGGATCTCCCCCTTCCGGGACATCATCCTCGCGTCCGACGAGGGATACATTCTGATGAAGCCAGACGAAGGTCGAGATTCAGGGTCCCTTCCTCTCGGATGGGCCGCCTTCACCGACACACTCTCTCCCACGCTCCTTCGGGAAAGGGTTGGCCCCCATCCCTTGACGGTTCGAGCGGACGAACTGGTCCACCGCCAGGTTTTCCTTCTCCCCCAGGATGAAGCCCGCAAGGTGGCCTTTCTTTTTTCCGGGACCACATTGCTCAATACCGGCCACATCCTGATCCGCGTCGCTCCCGGAAAATCCCTGTCTCCCGACAGGATCTCCCACACCCTGCCCCAGAGAAAAAAGTGAGGAAGAGCAAAGAAATGATTCTCCTCCTGCTTTTTCTCCTCCTTCTCGGAGGGTGTGCCTCTCCGGAAGTGGTTCTTCAGGATGTGATCAAGCCTCCCATCATGTTGGGGCCCATCCACCGGATCGGAGTTGTTGTCTGGCCAACGAGCAATCCTGAACAAAAGCTTTTCCAGAGCACGCTTCTCAGAAACCTCGCCGAGGTTCCCAAGCTTCACCCCGTCGCCATCCCGGTCTCACGGGATCTTGGCAAGCTTCCTCTTGAAGTCCCTGTCATGGCACATCTTTCGGGAGCCAACGACATACTGGTGGTTCATATCTTGTCCCATCGCATTCATGACCGGAGGGTCATTTCCGGAGAGTGCGAGGCTCCCCCCTGCCAGTCGATGAACATGCCCATGACCGTGAGAACAAATTCCATGCGACTCCGTATCACCTTTCTCCGGGCCTTTCCCTTTCGCATCGAACTTGACCGCACCGTTACCGTCCAAAACACCGACAAGAAGATTCCCTTCTCCCTCTTTCAGCGGCACTTCACGCCGCAAGAGACACTCAATCTTCGCCTCTATGCCAAGGCGTCCCAACACATCCGATATCTCTTCAGCACATTGGTCGTCTCTGTTCGCCGACCTTTTTATTTTTATGACATTCGGGCAGAGAAGGCCTACCGAAGCCTTCAGTCCAACAAGCCGGTTCTCGCCCTCTTCTTTCTGAACTCGGACTACAACCAGCTCCTCAAGAAGAAAAAACCGATTCCGGGCGAGCTCTATGCCGACATGGGGGTCACCTACGAGGCCCTCAAGGCCTACTCTCTGGCCGATTATTACTACAAAAAGGCGGCCGCCTTGGGAAAGAAGCGAACCCTCCGGGCCTTTGACCGACAGCTGAGATCGATGGTGGTCTACTTTATCGGCATCAACTTCTTTGAAAAGGGGGCCAACAGTGCTCAACATGCACCTTGAAGACCAGGCCGGAGATGTCCTCAAGAAATTCCGATACGGACGGAAGCTCTCCCTTAAGGTCACCGCCGAGGCGGCGAAAATCTCCCCCGACCAGTTGAGATCCTTTGAGTCAGGAGAGATCGCACCCCAGGCCAATGACCTGATGCGCCTGGGAAAGGTTCTGGGGTTTGACGGAGCGGCGATGGCCTCCCTGCACCTTCATCCGACCCCTCCCCCCGCGGTTCGCCTCTCCCCCAGGGTCCTGCCGCTCGAGATGAGCTATGGCGGATATGCCGTCCGCTGCAGCCTGATCCTTCACCCCGCCAATCCGAAACGGGCCCTCCTTGTCGATACGGGAGGAGGTGAGGGTCTGACCCAGCGGCTGGCACGCGAGGGGGTTGTTCTGGAAGGGATTCTTTTGACCCATGGCCATGATGACCACGGGGGAGGATGGACAGAGCTTCTGTCCGCCGGGATGACCGGAGACGATCTCCCTGTCCTTTTGGCCCGGGAGGACCGGTCCCTTCTGGAGAGAAACCACACCGGGAGCGACGCCTTTATGGATCCCGAAGAGGGATGCCGGCTCCTTGAAAAAAAAGGATGGAGCGTCAAGGTCCTTCCTGCTCCCGGACATACGCGGGGCTCGGTGGCCTACCTCTCTGAAGAAACACTGTTTGTGGGGGATACTCTTTTTTGCGGATCGGCGGGACGGGCCTGGACCCCCGAGGACTTTCCCGAGCAGTTGAGCTCCATCCGCCACCTTCTCTCAGGGCTGGCCGATGAGATTGTTCTCATTCCCGGACATGGACCGCTCACGACAGTGGGATACGAACGGACCGTCAATCCCTTTGTCCGGACGATGGCTCCTTCCCTTTCTTGAAAAGGATAAGGGAACGAGTGAGCGTCCGAAGGACGCAAAAAACTCACACACAGAAAAGGCAGGGGGCCTCATTGGATGAAAAGCCCCCTGGTGTCGTCAGGGAATGGAGATGACCACCTCATCGCCGGAGACTTCCCGGACATCAAAACACTGCACCCCTTCCCCCGGACGCGTGGAGCAGGCCCCTGTGGTCAGGTCGAATCCCCACCCGTGAAGCGGGCAGAGAACCTGCTCTCCCCGGACGATTCCGTCGGCCAGGTAGCCGCCCCGATGGGGACAGCGATTTTCAATGGCACGATAGTGACCGTTGACTCGGAACAGGGCAATCTCCTTGCCATCAGCCAAGACAAGCTGTCCTTCATTGTTCTTTGCCGAATACCGGACTGTA
This sequence comes from Nitrospirota bacterium, assembly GCA_021802325.1. Next base: position 2,886 of record JAKAAM010000034.1, on the reverse strand, counting down.
ATATCCTTCATGCAGCCTCCGTCCTGAAAAGATGTTGGGTCAAAATATCTTCAAACGTCACAAGACCATATCGCAGAACAACCCATTTCATCATAACCTGCAGCCGAACCCTAGGTAAATCGGAACTCTGCCCCGTCTCTCAAATGGAGGAGGGGGAGACTCCACCGCTTTTCATCTCCGCCCGTCCAATGGTATGATCAATCCAACGCTTTGGATCAGATCAGGGTCCCTTCTCCTCCCCGGGAGCCGGGATTGCCCTTCCGACAAAACATTCTGACACCTGAAGGCAACGACAGAGCCTGATGGCTGACCGCCTTGTTCGCTCAAACCAACCCAGAAAGGGATCAGGAAAGCCTCTATGAACAACGAAGAGTCGCTCGACAAATACCTTGCTGACCTCTCCTTCGACAAGGACCCTCTCACCGGAGAGATTGCCCTCCTGACGACCCAGCACAACCGCTTTCATCCGGGACGCTCGGGCGGACTGCTCCTGGCCATTCTCGCCTCCACGACACGAATGGAGCATGTCTTTGAATGGACGGCGGCCTACGGATCGACCACCTTGTGGCTGGCAAAGGCCCTCCCCGAAAAATCCCGCCACACGATCGGTGTGGTCAGCGATGAAAATCTGCGGCTCATCTCAAATTATATGAAACGGGCCGGACTGTCCGCCCGAGTCCAGATTTCGAAATCCACAGGCCCGGACCATCTCCTCTCCCTGGAGTCTCCCCAGGATCTGATCGTCCTCGATCTCCAGCAGGAACGGACCAGACTGGGAGACTGGTATGCGGCCATCGACAAGAAGCTGGCTCCCGGAGGTGTTCTGGTCTCGCTGGGAATGACTCCTCCCGAAGGGAACGGAGCCCGTTCGCTTCTCCACTCCTCCATTGAGTCCTTCAATCACAAGATTCTCGGCAATCCCAACTTCCTGACGACCATCATTCCCGTTTCCCAGGGCATGCTGGTCGCCAGCCGGCTTCCCTGACGGTGTCCCCGTGGGTGTGACCGCAACCCTCGTCATCGCCGCGGGAGAGCAAAACCCCGATCTATACTACCGGACGGGGTTTCTCACACCAGATCCGTACATTTATGCCGAGATTGCCGGAGAAAGCTTCATGCTCCTCTCCGACCTCGAGAGGGATCGGGGACGCAAGGAAGGCCGGGCCACGCATGTCCTGTCGACCACGGAATGGGAAGAGGCCGCCCGAAAATCGGGGAAACGGGGTCTTTCCGCCATTGCCGCCCTTTTCCTGAAGAGCCGGAAGGTCACCGATCTCCGCGTTCCCTTCGATTTTCCCCTGGGACTTGCCAGAAAGCTTGCCGATGAAGGATTCTCCGTCACCCCGGTCGAGGGCGACTTCACTCCCTCCCGGGCCCTCAAGTCCCGGGAGGAGGCCCTCCTGATCCGGAAGGTCCAGGAAGGGGTTGAGGAGGCCCTCCACGATGTGGTCGCCATCCTCAGACGATCCGAGATCAAGGGAGAGCAGATTCATTATGAGGGAACCCCCCTCACCTCCGAGAAGGTCAAGGCCATCCTGAAGCAATCCCTTCTGGCCCAAAACCTTATCGGCCAGCACACCATCGTCGCCGGGGGGATTCAGGCCTGCGACCCGCACAACGAAGGATCGGGACCTCTTCCGGCCCATCGCCCGATCGTCTTTGACATCTTTCCCTTCTCCGAAGAGAGCCGATACTATGCGGACATGACCCGAACCCTTTTCAAGGGGTCAGTCTCTCCGCCCTTCCGGGAGCTCTATGAGACGGTTCTCAGGGCCCAGGAGGAGGCCATCGCCCTGGCCGCACCGGGAGTGGACTCCTCCCGCCTTCACCAGGCAGTCGAAGCCCGCTTCGAGGCCGCAGGCTACAAGACGGGCGAGGTGGACGGGCGCATGGAGGGCTTCTTTCACGGAACGGGCCATGGCGTCGGTCTCGAAATCCACGAGGCTCCCCGCGTGGGCAAGACGGGCGTTCCTCTTGAGCCAGGTCACGTGATCACCGTGGAGCCGGGACTCTATTATCCCTGGCTGGGAGGGGGAGTCCGCATCGAAGACATGCTCTACATCACCCCCCAGGGCCATGACAATCTCACGACCTTCCCCAAGGACTGGGCGACGGTCGTCATTCCCTGACCCGCCTGTGCCAACCACCTTCCACCTTCTTGTCGGTACGGGCGGAGAGGTGGGAGAGGCCCTCTCCCGACGTCTTGCCGGCCCTCACGAGGCCGTTTTTGCCACCTCCCACCGGCATCCCCTCCCCTCGCTCACGCACGCCGTTCCTCTTTTCTGGGACCTGACCTCACCCGCTGAGGAGAACCGCACCGCCCTCCATGAAATCGACCGGGTCCTGACCTCCGGGACCCTCAAAAGCCTGTCCCTCTTCGCCCATCCCTCCTTCAGCCGCACCGACTCTCCCCCGGACAATGCCCTGGAGATCCTCCCCTTCCTCTCCCGAGTCACCCGACTCATCGACCATCTCAGGCCGCGCCTGACCTCCGATGGAGTCCTTCTCATCTTTTTCCCCTCCTTCTCCCACCATCGAGCGGGAGGATATCTTGCGGCCCGGGCCTGGGTCGGCGCCCTTGAGGGGACCTTTCACGAGTGGAGCAGGAAGCCCCCCGGCCCGGTTGTCACCGGCCTCGAGATGGTTGTGGCTCCCGATCTCCATCGACCCCACCTCACCCCCGACATGGAGGCCCGAATCGCCTCCCGCACCGCCCGGGGACGATTGGCCAGCGCCGAGGAAATCGCCGATTTTGCCGCCTGGCTCATCCGTTCAGGATCCCCCCTCTTTCACGGACAGATCCTCAGGACCGAAGGCGGCCCTTACTACTGACGGTCCTTTTTGAGAATCCCTTCCCCCCGACCCTTCCGCCCGGATCTCCTCGAT
>JAKAAM010000033.1 GCA_021802325.1 Nitrospirota bacterium | reverse complement strand
TAGATGTCTCCTTCAGCATTAGTGCCTTTGATTTAAACCAAAAATTTTATCTATTTGCCCAAGAAAACATAAAATATGCACAATCTATTATAAATTTAATTTTTTCATTAATAATATTTTTCATATTTATAGTTTTATATCTTGGACATCAATCAGCAAAATTAGAATTAGTAAAATTTTTTATTAATTTTCATTCTAAAGATGAATAATATGATATTGCAAAAACGAAGGAATCTGTTCCATGCCCCCCTCTGAGTAATGCCTCTGGGTGACATATCAAAAACACCATGCTGAAGGAGACATCTAGTCCCATAAAAACTTCGGGAGAAGTAGTAGGGAGGCCAATCTCCCCGTTCGCGATCCGGAGACTGGGCGTTCGCCATGAGGAGACTTCCCGTTCGTTTTCGGGAGACTGAACACCCCAAGTAGGCTATGGTAGCCTTGGCCCGTTTCTGAGCCCAGGCCCCCGCACCGAGGAACCTGACGTGAGACTTTGGCTTCACTTACTCATAGTCTCTGTCATGGCCCCGGTCTAATCTGGGGCTTTTTTTGGACGTCAAGCGTCCACCTGATCGAAGGTCCCCCCACACAAACCTCTTTTTGCATCATATCTGATTTCTCGCCTTCCACCTCCATCCCATTCGAAATTCGGTAGCCCTTTATTCTATTCTGTAATTTTTTCTTGTTGACTTTTACAATATTATCTTGTAACAAATTTCCCAGATCACCTCACCCTGCCGGAGCGCAGCCCAAAAGCCTGGTATCAAGGGGACCAGGAGGGGCCGGGAGATCGGACGTCAGCAAAGGAGAACGAGGATGGTTCGGAAGTGCGCCCAGTGCGGGGAGATTCTGATCCGGGAGGAGCTTGAAGATCCGGAGTTTCTGGCGAAAGGACGGTCCGAATTCGGCGGCCCGGTCTGTTTCGAATGCTTCGAGGGCCGCGTGTTGGAGACGACTCCGGAAGCGGAGGTCATGGAAAAAATCTCAGGAGGCCAGAAATGAAAATAAAAGAGGCAAAGAAGAAGTTGTGCCCGTTTTCAACCTTCACGAATCCCTTGGGGATACTCATCGAATTGCCGGGCCGGGCCGGAGTCTGGTTCAAGACCCGCTGTGTTCCGGAGGACTGCATGGCCTGGATCGAGACGGGCAAGGACGAAGGGGTCTGCGGGATGATTCCGGAACGGAAATCCCGCCCCGCCGAGACTTCCGGACAAGTGCCCGATGAAAACGCCTGAGGAGATCGTCGTCCATATGAACGCCACGCATGATACTGCCGGATCGGATGATCCGGACCTCGTCCGGGTCTGCCTCTGGATCCTGTCCGGGTTGATCCTGATGGGATTCGGAATGGCCTTTCACGGGCATCCTGAAACGCTTTTGGCGTGGAATGCACCAGGAGAATGGAAATGAGCGGAAAGGATCTCCGAGCCGGACGATGCGCCGGGTCCGGAGGACCAGCGCCGCGCACGGGGACCCCACGAGTCCCGGTATCGCAAGCGGAAGGCGCAAGGAAGGGAGGAGGTCTGGAAGGACCGGAAAAAGAGCTGGATTGTCCAATGAACGTCCCTGTTTCTTCTTCGGACTTTCTGAGCCTCTGGGATGTCCTGGCAAAGCCTTCGGGCTGCCGGGAGCTGAAAGAGGCCTGGAACCGGATCCTGGAACATGCGGAAAAGATCGGGGCGGACGCGATGGACACGCTGTGGGACTTCTATCTTGAGAGACTGGGAGAACTGGAAGGAAAAACCGTCCACAGCCTTACCGAAAACAAAAAGGAAAAAAAAATGGGACGACGGACTGTCGGAAATTCGCTGATTGCAGGGGTTATCGGAATCGTTCTTTTGGCCGGATCCATTAAGGCGGCTGATGCGTCTCAACAATCAGTTTCATCCAGAAAAATTTACCAAGTTTTTATAGCCATTAAGTCCCCCGACTTGTCTCACCCATGGAAGTCATTTTTTGAAACATCCTTTGATAAGCGGACCACTTTTCAAAGCGTCAGGGAATTCTCTTCAACGAATTGGTACGGCATTCGGGGATGGGTAAAGGTGGAAAGGGATGGACTGCATTACAAAATTTTTATAAAGGACCAAGGAAAGGCGTCCCAAATTTTTCGAGGTTTGATCGCCGGCAATCGAAAAAAATATCGCATCAATCTCACTGACAAAATTTAGGGAAAGGGCCAGAAAAATATTCCTGGCCCCATCATTACGCCCATATTATTGTCGGTTAATGCTTCTCAACAACCTTGATCATTACTTTGAGATCTTGGGATGGATCCCTATAGAGAACTCTCCATTTTCCAGATTCCGTTTCAAACGGACCATTAAAAACGATGTTACCCCTGAAGATTAACCGAATGTTTTGGGCGATTTTTTTACCGCACTGCCTTGGCTGATCGGAGACAAAATCAAAAGGATATAAACCACCTTCGGAAATTTTATTTTGAGGGGCAGGCAATTCTGACGCACTGATCGGTTGAGAGCCTTGCTTAAATGAATCGCCTCCAGAAACCAACTTTCCACTGGAGAGGACCTTTAAATAATAATTCGGAGCATTGGCGTAGACAAGGGTTTTGCAACCGGAAGAAAAAGTGGCACACGCAGAAAAAACGAACAAACTCGACATAACGATAAAAAATCCGAATCTGGCTCTCATAAAAACTCCTTTCGAAATAGTGGATGAAGGATGAAACCATGGACTCTCTATCGGTCGAGAAGAATGAAATCATTACCTCTAACGCCGGAATAGAAAGAAAGGAGAACCCATGAGCCTGATGGAATTTCTCGAAATCCGGGAGGGAAGGCTGGCCCCGGTCTATAAGGATCTTCTTGTCCCAATCCGGTGCGACTGGTGCGAGGGAGGCTTCGAATCCCTACTGGCCCTTGGGGCCCTCTGGGTCTGCCCGGCTTGCTTCGAGGAGTCGGAACGGAAATGGTCCCGAACGGGAGGGATCCGGAGATGAAGAAGCTGTCCATCAGCCTTGACGACACGACCTACGGACTGATATCGAGGCAGGCTGCCGAATCCCGGAGGAAAGTTTCGCAGGTTGCCATCGAGGCGCTCCTGGCCGCCTTCCCTTCCGACGTCTGCTTGTGCGTCCGGTGCGGAAAGGTGTTCAGCATCGAGTGCGACGAGGGGAGCGTGAGAGAGGAAGGCGCGTTCTGCAACAAACATCTGCCGAAGGAGGAGGAACGATGACCGGCCCGGAATTGAAGGCCCTGCGGAACGGGGCGCGAATGAGCGTGAGGGACCTGGCCAGAAAACTGGACGTGAACATCGCCACGATCTACGGATGGGAGTCCGGACACTATCCGGTCCCCTCAAAACGGGAGGCCCAGTGTCTTCGGATCTTCGGGATCGCCCAGGAGGAGCCATCACAGGTCCAGGCTTCTGGAGCCCCGGCGCACTCCGGTCCTTCCAAGGCGCTCCTTGCTCCGGAAAGTCTGGAAGAGATCCGGAAGACCCTCCGGAATGAGATCGGGAAAGCGAGGCTTGATGAAGAGTCCCTGAGCGCGATCCGGGCCCTGGTCAGGGAGGAACTACAGGAGGTCGTCGGAACCCTCGCAGCGGAGATCGTCCGGGTCGGGCGGATGCTCGAATCGAAACTGGATCCGCTCCGGCTCACCCCCGAGGTGATCGCCTCGGCCAGGGAAGGGGACCGGTACCGGGGCCGCTGCCAGGAAGTGCTGACGGGGAGGAGTTGGTAAAAATAACTGGCTGAAAAATCTGATTTTATGGATCAGGATCTGGTCAAAACGAATATCGGCCAATAAGGACAAAGTCGATGAGTTCTTTTCCACAGAGTTTTCAGACCATTTTTCCCGGGCGAAGCGTCAAAACCCGAGGTTGCAGCGATGTTCTGGAAGATTGAACAGGTCGCCGAATTTCTGGCCGTCACCCCGTCGATGGTGTACAAGCTCAGCAAAAACGGGGAGATCCCCTGCTACCGGTTCGGCCGATGCGTCCGGTTCGATCCCGACCGCGTGCGGGAATGGGTCAAGACCTGCGAGGTCAAACCTTTCGAGGTCCCCCAAATCCGCCCTGCCAAGCCCACGGGACCCCGGTCGCCCGACGTGATCGACGCCCTGATTTCCAAGGCCAAGAGAGCCGTATATACTCGGTCCAGCGGAAACTCCGGCCCGGGGAAAGGAGGAAAATGACATGGGCCTGTACAAGAGAGGAACTCTCTGGTGGATGCGGTTTTCCATCCAGGGCAAACAGATTCGGCGATCGACCGGCACGTCCGACCGGAAGCTTGCGGACAAGGTCTTCAAAAAAGTGATGGGCGAAATCGCCGAAGGGGACTGGTTCGAGCGGTTGCCCGGCGAAGAGAAGACCCTGTCGGAACTGTTCGGCAAGTATCTCGAGGAACATTCGAAACCGAACAAGTCCGGAAAGTCCTACGTCCGCGACAAGGCCATCGCGGAGCGCATGGTGAAGAAATTCGGTGACGTGACCGTGGCCGAAGTCTCGGCGGAAGCGATCTTCGACTACAAGAGGAAGCGCCGGGAGGAAAATGTGGCCCCTGCCACGCTGAACAAGGAACTGTCCTTCCTGCGGCATGCCCTCGAAATGGCGGTCGTGTGGGAATGGCTTGAAATCAACCCGGCAGTGCGGATCCCCCGGGAAAAGGTCAAAAACAGGATGGAGAGGTGGCTGACCGAAGAAGAAGAGGAAAAGCTTCTGAACGCCTGTCCGGAATGGCTTCGAGACATGGTGATTTTTTCATTGAATACCGGGTTCCGGCAAAACGAAATGCTGTCCCTCACCTGGAGCCAGGTCGACCTCTCCCGGAAGACGATTCTCTTCTGGGACCAGAAAAACGGCGGGCGGGACACCGTTCCCATCAACCCGGCGGCGGAGGAGATTCTGAAAAAGCACTGGAAGGTCCGAAGCCTTTCGTCCGACCACGTCTTTCTGACATCGAACGGAACGCCTTTCATCGCCAGGAACCTGATCCGGTCCTTTTCGATCGCCCTTGAAAAAGCCGGAATCGAAAAATTCAGGTGGCACGATCTTCGGCACACCTTCGCGACACGCCTGATCCATGAGGGTGTGGACCTTTACAAGGTCCAGAGGCTGGGCCGCTGGAGGTCCGTTTCCATGGTCATGCGGTACGCCCATCACAGCGTGGAAAGCCTCAGGACCGGCATGGAAGCCGTCAGCCGGCTGACAAGCACAAATTTAGCACAGCCCGGAAAATAGAGGGAAAAATGGCGAGGGAAAAACTTCTTAAGTCGTTGTGGATTATGGAGCGGGAAACGGGATTCGAACCCGCGACCCTCGCCTTGGCAAGGCGATGCTCTACCGCTGAGCTATTCCCGCGAAAAGGAGAGAAAAGAACCTGTTTAAGATACGAAAATTTTGGCCCAAGGTCAACATCCCCGGCCCAGGAACCAGAACGCTACTCCTGATCAGAGAGAAGGGGTGGCGAAAAATCCTCTCCGATCCGGGCGGGATCCTTGCGAAAGCAGATGAGATGCAGCCTGTTGTAATGATCCGGCATCAAAAAATCCGGAATATATCCCAGTCCGAGAAAAAACCGGATGTTCTCTCCCAGAACGAGCATCGTGCAGACGGAAATCTTATGGCAGGAGGAGGGCGCCAAGCGCTCGATCGCTCCCATGAGGGCATGGCCGACCCCCTTTTTCCGGGACTCCTGATCCACGAAGAGCTTGCGGATCAGCCAGACTCCCTCCACCTCCCGTCCACGGACCCCACCGAAAATCTTTCCATCCCCTCCCCGCGCCACCAGAATCCGTGTGGTGGGAAATTCGGCACGACATTCTTCCGGAGTTTCCCGGGTCCAGACAGAGGTATCAAACAGGGCGGCATGGGTCCGGAAGGCCGATGCCTGAAGGGCCAGGAATGCGGGAATATCCGTTTCCCTCAATGAAAGAATCTCGATTGTCTCCATCCGATCTCCATTCAGAACTGACAATCCTCCCCTTGCAGGGACGGGGGTTTCCGGGAGGCCCGATTCCAGTTTATCATTTCAGAAAGGACTCTCCCATTCCTTCGGCACAAGAAGATGTATCAAAGGAACGTGACCATAATGTCGGGGCGGGGTTGCGATGTATGACGAGGCCATAGTCGGAGGAGGGGTGGGCGGGATCCTGACGGGAGCCATGCTGGCCCAAGGAGGACGTGCAGTCATCCTCTTCGAAGCCATGGATTATTTGGGAGGATGCTCCGGAACCTTCAAGCGGGGAGGATTTGCCTACAATGCCGGGGCGACGACCCTCGTCGGCCTTTCCCCTGCCCTTCCCTTGGGATTTCTGGCGCAGACGCTTGGCGTGACACTTTCCGTCAAGGCCATCGACCCCGCCCTCAGGGTCCATCTTCCCGACCGGGAGGTCCGTATGTTCCAAAACCGCTCCCGCCTGGTCGGGGAGCTCTCCCGGGCTTTCCCCCAAGACGACGTCGAAGGTCTCTGGAAGAGGATTTTCCGTGTCTCCGATGCCGCCTGGAGTGTCATGAGGGATCTCCCCCCCTTTCCTCCCCGAAGCGTCAAGGAGCTCCGGATTGCCGCCCGGGCCCTCGTGCACCTTGTTTCCCGAGGAGGCCCCGATGTCCTGCGCTCCGCCAAAGCCGTTGTCTCCTCCCATGTGAAGACCCCTCCCTTTCGACACTTTCTCGACCAGCTTCTGCTGATCACCAACCAAGCCTTCTCCGATGAGGTCCCCTTTCTGGCAGGAGCCCTGGGCCTCTCCTACACGACCCTCGACAATTACAGCGCCCTGGGAGGAATGGGTGCCGCGGCCGAGGCTTTCGCCAGGAAAATCCCCGTCGTCATGAAGCAGACGCTCGTCCGGAAGATCGAAAGGAATGGTGGGACCTTTCGTCTTCATACCACACGGGGGAGCTTCGAAGCCCGAAGAGTCATCCTGAACAGGGATGTCTGGGGAGCCGCCTCTCTATTTGACGATCCCTCCCTGAAAACCCTCGAGACCAAGAGGCAGGTCCGCTACCGGGACCGGTGGGGGGCCGTAACACTCCATTTCATGGTTCGAAACGACTTTCCCCAGGACTTCGAGGCGCACCACCAGATCCACCATCCCCTCAATCCTGAAACCGGGAGCCGCTCCTTTTTTCTCTCCCTCTCCGAGCCATCCGACGAACGGCTCTCTCCCGGGGGATTCCGGAGCGTCACGATCTCCACACACACCGAACTCCCGCGTTGGGAGAATCTCTCTTTGGATGGTTACCGGGACAAGAAGGACCGCTTTCGCGACTTTGTCCTCTTGGCACTCTACCGGGCCATTCCCGAATTTCGCAACGCCGAAAAGGGGGCGATTTTGGTCGGAACACCCCGGACCTTTGCTCGCTATACCCGAAGAACCGGAGGCACTGTTGGCGGGATTCCCCTGCGTCTCAGACATTTTCCGCTCGGCTATCCCTCATCCCTCACTCCCCTTGAAAATGTCTACTTCGTCGGAGACAGCGTCTTTCCGGGACAGGGCTGGCCCGGAGTGGCCGTGGGAGCGATGGGCCTCGTCCGACGACTTGAACCGGATCTCCTGACCTGAACCTTGACCAGAGCCCCTTTCAAATGGAGCCTGACATGACCAGACCCTATACTCTTCGTTTCAGACAAATCGGCAAGCTGATCCTTATGCTCCTTGGCCTTTCAATGGGGACAGGGCTCGCAACCGCCTATGGAGCCCCTACCCCCCAGGCCGATCAGTCTCTTCTGGATGCAGCCTCAGCCGGGAACCTTCCGCTGATCCGGCAAGCTCTCTCAAATGGCGCCGACATCAACGTCCGGACCCGTTTCGGCAACACACCGCTCATGTGGGCCGTCACTCAAGGGCATGCCGATGCCGTGCGCCTCCTGCTCTCTGATGGGGCCAATCCGGGATCCACAAACAAAACCGGCATGTCTCCCCTCATGGCCGCAACACTCACCGGTCAGGAAAAGATCGCCCGCCTGCTTCTTCAGGGCGGGGCCCCCGTCAACGCCCCTTCCCGGACAGGGATGACGCCCTTGATTCTGGCCGCAGGGCGCGACAGTCTTCCCATGACCCGACTTCTGATAAAACACGGAGCCAGGGTCAACCAGGCCGACAGCGAGGGCCGCACCCCACTCATGTGGGCGGCGCAAACGGGGGACAAGACTCTGGTTCGACTCCTGTTAAAATCAGGGGCCGATCCGGCCAGAAAAGATCGGGAGGGGCGGACGGCCGGAGATTTGGTTCGGGACACACACCCCCGAACGGCAGACTTGATTGATCACTGGAAGCAGCGCTAGGGAGGGGCAAAAATGAGAATGAGGGACAAGGAACCGGTCGGTTCCTCGTCCCTCACCGTTTTAGGGGATCTAGCCCCCTATATCGCTTTTTTCAGGGAGCTCACCAGGGACCGGATCACACCCGTCACCTCTGTGAGGCCACCAAAGCTTCTGTTTGCATCGGAGGCAACGGTTTGGGTTTTTTCGATCAAGGTGCTGTTTTCCGAGGATTTTTTTGCGATATCCGTCATGGCCTGGGTGATGGCCTGGGTATTCTGCTGGATTTCCCGGGTGGCATCCTGCACGCGCTGGGCCAGCTTCCGGACTTCGTCGGCCACCACGGCAAATCCCCGGCCGTTTTCTCCGGCTCGGGCGGCTTCGATGGCCGCGTTCAAAGCCAGAAGATTTGTCTGGGAAGCAATGTCGCGAATGGTCCCGACGATCTTGTTAATCTCCATGGCCTGGCCTGAAAGACTTTCGATGGAGCTTTTGAAATGGGAATTTTTTTCCAGGACCTCAGCCATCTTGCCATTCACGCCGGTAATGGCCTGCTCCCCTTCCCGGATCTTCGACTCAAGCGTGGCCGTCACCTCGGCCAGTTTGGTTTCGGCCTCGACCTGGGTCGTGAGATTCCGGGCGTTCTTGACCACCTGGACCACTTTGCCGGACGCATCGGTCACCGGAGTATATTCCGCTTCGAGCCAGAGACTTTTGCCATTTCTGTCGACGCGCTCAAAAATCCCTTTGATGGGCGACCCATTTGCGAGTTGCCGCCAGAAGTTTTGATAGGCCCCGCTCTGGGCATACTCAGGCTTGCAAAAGATCCGATGATGTTGCCCCTTCACCTGATCGAGGGTATAGCCCACGGCTTTCAGAAAATTGTCATTGGCATCAAGGATGACCCCTTCGGGGGTAAATTCTATAATCGCCGTGGTCCTGTTGATGGCGTCCCATAAGGTTTCAAGCTCCGAAAGTCTTTTGGAATCGGCTTCCTTCATGAACGGCTCTTGATTGGACGCTTTGTGTGGGGTGGCCAAATTCATGGATGATCCTTTCGCCCAAGAGTAGGCTGTACTGCGGTTATCAAAGCTTTATTGCCCGCTTATTCATTCTCATCGGTAGTTGTTTCTGCAACTTGACCCTTCAGGGATATCGAGCAGAATCTTTTCCATCTCGTTTTAATTGCAACAGTTTCATTATTCCCAGACGCTTCAAGGCGTGTCAATTAACGCCCTCATTGCTTCAGGCTTAACTTTTCCAAGGTAAGCACGAAGGAATCCCCTTTCAGCAACTCTCAGCATATTTCCCACAAATATTTCAAGAAAAACCAAAGCCGGATTCCCGCTACCTGATCAGGCTCACCTTTCACGATCTCCGGCATGAGGCCACAAGACGTTGCAGATGTTGAAGCGATATACGCACCTGAAGGCGGCGGACCTGGCGGAGCTGTTAAAGTGACCATCTTCAAATCCACCTCTTTACGGATAGTACCACATTAAGGTACTATCTTTTCATGAAGGGCAAACACCAAAAAACACTTCTTCTTTTGTTTTCCCATCCGACAAGCGCAAATGTTGATTGGAACGATGTTGTTGGACTATTGGGTTCGCTCGGGGCTGTCATCGAGGAACGAAAAGGATCAAGGGTTGGAGTTTTGCTAAACGGAAAAGCGGTCGTTTTTCACAGACCCCATTCCCACCCCTCTATGGACAAAGGAGCCGTCGTCTCCATGAGAGAGTTTTTAATCCGGTCAAGTCCTAAAAGTGCTGTAAATTTTTTCCCGAGAATGGAAGCATGCAATGTCATTCCACGATCGCAAGAGGAGAAGAGGTTTTGAATGACTCCTGCTTCTTCCATTCGTGGTACTCGGTCA
>JAKAAM010000032.1 GCA_021802325.1 Nitrospirota bacterium | reverse complement strand
TATTCTTGAAGAACCTAAAGGAATCCCTTAATTCCATGGATAGCGGCTTCGGTGTCTTTTTTCGGCAGGGTCTCCCGGGGCCTTTTCAGAAAAGACAGCGCATGGCCCTTCTGTCTTACTGCAAGGATGACAATGGCTGAACGTTTGGATCCTGAAGAGCAGCAGGCCCTCGAATGGGAAGGGTCTTCCGGTATAGAGGGTGATGAGTCCGGTCGCTCCACCGGGGGAGGCCCTTCCAAAAAATCACCGTCTTTTTCATCAAGTATGGTCCGGGATCACATCCTTATTCGGATCCTCTCCTCTTTGATTCTGGCGATCGTCCTTTTCATGACGCTCGCTGTCTTGACGATCTTCGGGACCTTTATCGAGCAGGGACGCGATGCGTCCTATTACATGACAACCTATGGACCCAAATGGGGGCCATGGATTGTCGGGCTCAAGATCGACAATATTTACCACAGCTGGTACTACACCACCTTTTTGGCACTCCTTTGTGTGAATGCCCTGGCGTGTGTCTATCGCCGCTTTCCGGTGACCATTCGTTCCCTGTTCCGCGAAAGGATTTCGGTCAGTCCGGAATTTCTGAAGAAACAGAGGGAGTACTCGGAGATTTCCGTCCCCCGCTCTCGCACGGCCACCTCTGATCTGACGGCTGTGGTCCAGTCGCGTCTGGAGAGTCGCCGGTACAAGGTCGCCATCGAGCAGGATGGCAAGGATATCGCGATCTATGCTCATAAAGGGGTCCTCGGGCGTATCGGCTCCCACGTGGCCCACCTCTCTGTCATCGTCATTTTGGCGGGGGGATTGCTGGGAAGCCTCACCGGCTTCCGGCTCTTTGGAACATTCTATGTTCACTCCACAACCTTCATTCCTCAGGGGGGGTGGGATCTTCGCGTGAACAAGTTCTGGATCACACACTACAAGAATGGGATGGTTAAGGCCTACTTCAGTGATGTGGACATTCTCAAGGATGGAAAGGTTCTGAAGCACAAGGTGGTTGCCGTCAACCATCCGTTGAGCTTCGATGGGCTTCGCTTTTACCAGGCAAGCTTTGGAGAGGCGCCGGACAGGCTAGACAAGGCGGACATTCTTGTTGTTGATAAGGTCAAGAAGAAGTTTCTCGGTCGGTTCTCCCTGGCGTGGGATACTCCCCAGGCAATTCCGGGAACGCCCTACACGTTGAAGATGGTTCGTTATGTTTCGGACTTTGCCTTCGACCCCAAGACCGGATCGGTGTTCACTCAGTCGGAGAAGCCAAAGAATCCTGCCGTTCAGCTCGAGGTTTCCGAAAACGGCAAGGTTATAGGAAGCCCGTGGTATTTTTACAAATTTCCCCAGGTTCAGGTCTTGAAAAATGTTCCTGAATTCTTTATTTTCGGAGGGTACCATGCCCCCTTCTATACGGGGCTGGAGTTGGCCAAGGATCCCGGTGTCCCGATCGTTTGGACAGGATCATTCCTCCTGGTTGGCGGACTCTTCCTTTCCTCCTTCATCTTCCATCGGAAGATATGGATGCGTATTCGAACGCGGGGAGAGGGGGTGCAGGTCATGGCCGGAGGATTTGGTCATAAGGACAAGATTGGATTCGGTCGGGAGTTCGAATCTCTTGTCTCTGAAATCCGTTCAGATCTTCTTCCCCCCGACGAGCCTTCCCCGCTTCCCGAGAGGGGATTGGGAACCCCATCGCTGTCTCGGGGCGTTTAGCTCAGGAATTATGGGGAGTGACAACCGACTCTCCTTGACTTTGTCCATCAGCCATTAGCTGGACCGGTGTCAAGGAGTGGTATATGGAAAAACTTTGCAAGGAGATACGAGATGTCCCTCATTAACTCGGTCGGTTCTTCCTTTATTCTGTACAATACTGTCATTGTCCTTTATCTTGCGGCAACCGTCATATATTTTCTCTTCCTGATTTCTCACCGGAAAGAGGTGGGTGCCATTGCCTCCACCGTGACCTTTTCCGGATGGGTGGTGAACACGGCTGCCCTTGTCGGTCGCGGACTCGCCGACCATCATGCACCGTGGTCCAATCTCTACGAGACCCTCTTCCTTTTTTCCTGGGCATCGGTACTGGGTTACATGGTGATGGAGTTCAAGTACAAGGTTCGGGTGGCGGGGGCATTCGTCCTGACCATCGTCATGTTTGCCGTTGGAGCGGCCCGGATGCTTCCCTACCGCTATCAGATGGTGGAGCCCCTGAATCCCGCCCTGAATTCCTATTGGCTCAAGATTCACGTCTTCACGATGTTCCTTTCCTATGCCGCATTCGGAATCTCGGCTGCCCTGGCAGGAATCTATCTTGCCAAGCGTCGGGCTGAAAAGAAGGGCTCTGTTGGCTGGATCCTTCAGGAGTTCCCCTCCGCCGAGGATCTGGACGATCTCACCTACAAGTCCGTCCTGGTGGGATTCCCGCTTTTGACCCTCGGGGTCATCTTTGGTGCCATGTGGGCCTATGAGGCCTGGGGCGGGTATTGGTCTTGGGACCCGAAGGAAACCTGGTCCCTGATTACCTGGTTCGTGTATGCCGCCTATCTTCATGCCCGCATGACCCGCGGACTTCGTGGAGCACCGAGCGCCTACTTTTCAATCCTTGGCTTTGTCGCGGTGATCTTTCTTTACTGGGGCGTGAGCTTCATCATTCCTGGTCTCCATGCCTACGCGGCCTGAGACGACAAAAAGGATATTGATAAAATGAAGGAAAAATGGCCCTATTTCGTGGCAGTGGGCCTTGTGCTTCTTGCTATCGGCTACGTTGTCAAAACGGCGAATGTGACCCCTGTTTCCGTTGGGATGAAGGCTCCCGACTTTGATCTGAAGACTGTCGACGGAAAGACCGTTCACCTTGCGGATTACCGGGGGCGCGTCGTCATGCTCAATTTCTGGGCAACCTGGTGCAAGCCCTGCCGACAGGAAATGCCCTCCATGGAGGAGATGAGCAAGGGATTCCGGACCGTTGCAGGCGACCGGTTTATCCTTCTTGCCGTCAATGAGAATAATGTTTTCTATCAGGGGAAGGTTAAGCCCTTTCTGGAAAAGTTTGGGATTGATTTTACCGTCCCTCTCGATCCCCTGGGAAAGCTTGACCATCTTTATAAAATTACAGGAGTTCCAGAAACATTCGTCATTGATCAAAAAGGTATTGTCGCTGAGCATGTGATCGGCCCTCGCGATTGGAGAATGAAGGATAGCCTCGTCGTTGTTCATGACCTTCTTGACCATGGGCCGAAACCCCCCGCGGCCTACCTCGCCGCACGAAAGGATGATGCGGAGGAGTAAGATGACGTTCCTTTCCCCCTCCGGAATCTCTGGAGTGGGGCGTTGGATTTCAGGTCTCTTTCTGTTTTTTTTCCTGATGCTTCCCCCTTCCTTTTCGGCAGGGTCGGGTTCTTCCGTTTTTTTTAACATCCCTTGGGTAGGGGTGATTTCGTTTCGAGAGATTGGGAAATCATTGGTTCTTCCCGACTCAATGGCGTCGAGCCGACCAACAATTCCGTCTGTCAATCTCCTGGACCTCTCCGGAAATCCAGTCCCGGTGGAAAGTCTTGTCGGCCATCCATTTCTTCTTGTCAGCCTTATGGCGACATGGTGCCGTCCCTGCCTTCGAGAGATTCCTTCTCTGGTGTCGCTTTCGCGGAAAATGGGGGGGCGACTTGCCGTGGCGGGGGTTGTGGAAGGGAAGGCCAACCTTTCCGTTCTTGACAAGATCAGACGAAGGTACGGAAAGAGGTATCTTCTCCGACTCGATCCGACCATGAGATTTGCTTCAGGGCTCCATGTCCATGCTCTTCCGGAGAGTTTTCTCGTTGACAGCCGGGGAAAAATCGTGAGCCGAGTTGAAGGGCAGGTCGACTGGACCAATCCGAAAGTTGTTCGGTATCTTGAAAGCTTTCTTGAAAAAAAGGCAGGAACGTGATGTCTCACCAGCCGATTTCCTGGACCCTCGCCTTTCTGGCAGGTCTTGTTTCCTTTGTCTCTCCCTGCGTCCTCCCCATCGTTCCCTCTTATGTCTCCTATATCACCGGTCTCTCATTTGAGGAGCTGACGGGACGATCCCAGAGCCTTTCCCGAGGGGTCATTCTCCGTGAGTCTCTGCGACATGCCTTGGTCTTTAGCCTTGGGTTCTCAACCCTCTTTATCGGTTTCGGGGCCTCGGCCTCATTTTTGGGAGAGCTCCTTCTGACCTACCAGGATGTGATCCGGAAGGTCGGGGCCATTCTGATTATCTTCTTTGGCCTTTTCATTGCGGGTTGGCTTAAGATTCCTTTTTTGAATCGAGAGGTTCACCTGCCCTTTCTCGGCAAGAAGGCAACGCTGTCGGGATCCTTCCTCGTGGGGATCGGATTTGCAGCCGGCTGGACGCCTTGCGTTGGGCCGATCTTGGGCGCAATCCTTTTCTATGCCGGTTCCCAGGGTACGGTCGCCAAGGGGGTCGTTCTCCTTTCGTTCTACTCCTTGGGATTGGCGATTCCTTTCATTCTCGCCTCGGTCCTCTTCAATCTTTTTCTTGGAAGCATGCGCTCCCTCAATCGGTTCATGCCGCTTCTGACCCGACTTTCGGGCGGCTTCCTGGTGGTCATGGGAGTTCTGATCTTCTCCAATGCCTTCACCATCATCTCGGCATTCCTCACCCAGCATCACATCGGCTGGACGCCCAATCTGTGATTGCCGCCCAAGAAACTCCAGTCCAAGGGACTCAAGAGATCCATGTCGATGCGGCTGTTGTCGGTCTTGGCCCGGCAGGGAGCACGGCTCTTCGTCTTTTGGCTTCTGCAGGAATTTCCTGTATCGGAATTGACCGTTCTCATTTTCCCCGGAACAAACCCTGCGGAGGAGGAGTATCCGCCCGGACTCTTCCCCTGCTTCCCCCGGGTCTCCTCGATGAGATTCCCCACCAGATTACCTCGGGAATCTCCCTGACATATCGGGGTGGTCCCTCCCAAAATCAGGACTTTGGCCGGCCCATTGCCTATCAGGTGCGTCGTGACCAGTTTGATGCAGCTCTCCTCGATGCCGCCTATCGGGCGGGGGGCCAGGTCATGACTGGTGTGGAGACTGTCAGCGCCCGTCGTGAGGGACGGGAATTTGTGATCGTGGCGGACCACCGGGTTATTCGTGCCCTTTCCGTCTTTGCCGCGGATGGGGCCACGAGCCGAATCCTCCGGGATCTTGACCCGGATTCGTCCCGACATGTTCGCGAGAATCCCTCCCTTCGTCCCTTCACCTCTGCAGAGGCCTTCGGAGACCTTCGCAATCCGATCGATGATCGCCATGTCGGAATCGACCTGGGGCTTGTCTCCGGAGGATATGCCTGGTCCTTTCCCAAAAAGGATTCTTCCTGGGGACTGGGGGTGGCGGGGTTTCTCGGTCCCCTTGCCAATCCAAGGAAAGAGTTTGCCCGCTACCTTGAAAGCCGTCAGGCCACGGTGGGAAAAGCCGAAGTGCTCACGTGGCCCCTTCCGAACTATCGGTCAGTAAGACATGGACGAATTTCGGGGCTCTTCCTTGTGGGCGATGCCGGAGGGATCCTGGACCCCTTTCTCGGGGAGGGGATCTATTATGCCATCCTTTCCGCGACCCGAGGAGCCGAAGCCCTCATCCATGAACTATCCCGGAAAGACATCGCCCCCGAGACCGCCGCTGGCCTCGCCTCCCAAGCCTATGCCCGGTTCGTCAAGGGAACGCTCTGGCCTGACTTTGCCCAAGGGGCGCGACTGGCCCAGGTTCTCTATCGCTTCCCGGGATTTTTCTTTCGGGTGACCCGTCGTCACCCCGGTCTTCTCGCACTCTATGCTTCGATCCTCACGGGGAAGCATGACTATCGATCCTTTTCCCGGGCAATGATCCTCCGGACCTTGGCCCTCCTTATTCCCGGCCGGACTCCCCTGTCCGGCCCCGCCCTGTGAAAGCCCTTTTCCGTCCCCTTTTGCGGACGGGCAAAAGAAAAAAAACTGAAGCTTCCTCCGGAGAGAAGGTCCGCCTCGATAGGAGCTGGGCCTTCTTTGGGCTTTTTCTTTTTTGGGTGGGCGGGTTTTCCGGGGGGGGAAGAGGGATGGCTTCCCTCATGCTCGGGCTGACATCGGTCTTCCTTGGCCTTCTTGCAGTTCTCTTTCATGAGATGGGGCATCGTCTGGCGGGACGCTGGCTCGGCATTCCCTACGATGGCCGGAGGCTCTCCTTCTGGGGAGCTTTTCCCGAGTATCGCGTGGATTTTGGTCCGCCTGTCCCGGCCTCAATTCCTGTCATCTTGGCAGGGCCCGCCGTTAATGTTCTCCTCTGGCAGATCTCCCTCTCCATCCTGGGAGCGGGTCGAGGAGACTGGACGGTCTTTTTCCCTCAAGTGGCCTTTCTGCTCCACCTGTTTGCCGTCATCAATGCCGGTTTGGCTCTGATCAACCTCTTCCCGGGATTCCCCTTCGATATGGGGATCGCCGTTTCCCAGATTTTTTGTCGGGCGAATGGTCTGGAGCGCCCCGGAGAAGGGAGCCTTCCGGAGAGATTGGGGTGGGCCGGAGCCTTTGCCGTCTCTCTGGCCGGGCTGATGATGATCGGTCGAGGTCTTCTGATCTCGGGATTTGCGGGATTGATTCTGGGGTTTCTCCTTCTCACGATGCTCCTGGACTTTCGGCGGAGGAATCGGGTGGCCGGGATTCTCGATGTAGAGGGCCTTTCTCCGTGGATGGAACCTGTTCCTTTTCTTGTCCGTGAGGCAATGTGGATGCAGGAGGTCATTCTTCGGGGGTTCGGTGAGGGAAAAGGGGAGAGATTTCCGGTGGCCGGGGAGGACCTCTCCTATCGTGGAGAGCTGACATGGGACCGGGCGAGAAGCCGCTCCTTCATTCAGTGGGAAGGGGTTCGTGTCGGTGACCTCGAGGACCTTCCCTCGGGGCCGGCCGTCGACTGGGCGGATGGTTCGAGCCAGATCCTTGAAGTTCTGGGAAGGGCTCCCGAAGGAGTACCTGTCCTGAGGGGGGGACGGGTGGTGGGATTTCTTCGCTCCTCCCCTCTCTATTTGGCCGCGACCGTCGATGGATACCTTGATGGGCACGTTCTCCGAAAAAGAGGAGACGGGGAAGCTATTGCCCCTGAATTCGCCCTTCCTCGCAGGGAGCCGGCCGAAGACCCGAAACAACAGAGCAGGGAAGGGGAGAAATCGTCAGGATCGGCTTAAGAATGTTTTCCCCAGGGACTTCTTACCCCAGATCGAAGGGATCGATCTGCCATTCCACGAGAATTTTTCCCCGGGATTGATAGTAACTTCTGACCTGTTCAAGACGATTGTGTACGAGTCCGATGGTGGGCCCCTTGATCACAACCTGGGCCCGGTAGCGGTTCTTGAGTTTGGGAGGAAGCGCCGGAACGGGCCCAAAGATTCCATTTCCTGCCGGGAATTTTCCGAAGGGAGATCGTTCGGCAAGGGCCTCTCGAATGGGTGCTTCATGGGTGGATGAGAGGATCACCGAAGCCAGCCGTGTAAACGGAGGATATCCCAGAAGTCTTCTCTCGTCCAGGGTCTCCTTGTAAAAGGCCTCCTGGTTGTAATCCCGAGCCCATCCAAGAACGGGGTTGTCCGGGTCTCTCGTGACGATGTCCACCTGCCCTCCCTCCCGATGGCGTCCCACCCTCCCTGCCAGCTGCAGGATAAGTCCAAAGGCCCTCTCCGAGGCCCGGTAGTCGGGAAAGGCCAGCATCCCGTCCGTCTCGAGGACAACTCCATAGGTCACTTTCGGCAGGTCATGTCCCTTGGCCACCACCTGTGTTCCCACAAGAATGTCCCCCTCTCCCTCCCGGAATGCTGCGAGCCGTTCCTGACCATCCTGGGCCGAATCGGCATCGAGACGAATGATCCTGGCCCCCGGAAAATGTTTTCCCAGAATTTCCTCAAGTTTTTGAGTGGCGGTTCCCCGAAGTTCGAGATCCCGTCCGAGGCAGGTCGGGCAGAGGGAGGGAACGGCATAAGAGGAGGCGCAGGAATGGCAAATCATCCTGCGGTCAGGAACCTTATGGAAGACAAGCCTGACGGCACAGGACGGGCAGGAGAGCGTGGTATGGCAGGATCGGCACAACAGGGTGGGAACGTAGCCTCTCCGGTTGAGGAGAATGACCGACTGCTCACCGCGGTCAAGGGATGCGGCAATGCGCTCCGGGACCGGGTCGGGCAGGGGAGAGCTCCCTGATCCGGAAGGAATGAGGTGGATGGCGGGGAGAGATCTTCCGCCGATTCTCCCGGGAAGACTCAGGCCGTGGTAGCGACCCGATGAGACGTGGAAGATGGAGTCGGACAGGGGGGTGGCTGACCCCAGGACGACAGGAATGCCAAGGTCCTGAGCCCGCCGGATGGCAAGGTTCCTGGCATTGAAGGAGAGCCCTTCATAGGCCTGGTACGAGGGGTCGTGTTCCTCGTCGACAATGATGAGTCCCAGCCGTGAGAGCGGTGAAAATAAGGCAGAACGGGGACCCACAACCACCGGAACCCGTCCGGAAAGGATTCGGGCAAAGGCCCGGGTTCGTTCGGCCTTTGTCTGGGCGCTGTGAATGCCCTCCGCCAGGGGGGAAATGGCTCTCATGGCCTCGAGAAGAGGCGCAACGAGCCCGATTTCGGGAGTCAGGACAAGGACGGAGGATCCCTCAGAGAGGGCGGTTTTTGCCATCTCCTGATAGAGCCGAGTTTTCCCCGATCCGGTCACTCCCCGGAGAAGAAACGGAGCAAAGGGATGGTGTCTCTTTTCCTCCCACTCCCTTAAGGCGTCAGACTGGGCGAGGGAGAGGGGAGGCAGGTCAGTCCATTCTCGCTTTTCTTCTTCAAGGGGGGCTCCATACGCCTTCCAGAAGGAAGCCGGGAGGGATTTGGGAAGGGAGAGGGAAGGGGGAAGTGCTGATTTGGCCAGAAGTCCCGGAGGGATTTTGTAGTACCAGGCCCCAAAGCTGACAAGGGTGTGAAGGGGCGAGGGGAAGACCGGGGCGGGATCGAGAACTCCTGCAATGTCTCGCAACGTTCCATCGAAGGGGGGTGCGGGAACGGACCAGACGAGTCCTGCCACCGTTCGACGCCCGAGCGGGACGGCCACCCGGGTTCCGGGAGGAATCCAGGTGGAAGGATCGGGATTTCGATAGGTGAGAAGGGGAATCTCTGGGATGGCGTCGAAGGGGAGTACTGTCAGAAGGCCCTCTTCCGGAAGGGAGGGAGGGTCAGAGGGGACGGGTGTCGGAACCACTCTTGAGCCGGAGGATTTCCAGGGCGAACTCTTCCGGATCCCGGAAGCTCTTGTAGACGGAGGCAAAGCGAACGTAGGCGACATGATCGATTCGGGAGAGATGCTCCATGACGAGTTCCCCGATCCTTCGGGAGGGGATTTCCTGAGTGGAAATCTCTGAGAGGGTCCGTTCGATCTCGTCGACGATGGCGGTGATGGCTTCTGTTGAGACCGGACGCTTCTGGAAGGCCCGTCTGAGACCTTCCATCAGCTTGTTCCTGTCATAGGGCTCCCGACGTCCGTCCTTCTTCACAACAACGGGAGCCGATTCCTGAACCCATTCGTAGGTGGTGAATCGGGCGTGGCAGGCGGTGCATTCCCTCCGGCGCCGGATGCCACGGCCATCGGCGGTGAGACGGGAGTCGACGACCTTGGAATCCGGAATACGACAGAAGGGACAGTTCATCGGGGGGTGGCGGAGCCGCTCCTACGGATTTCTCCGTAGATGGGGAAGCGCGACAGAAGCTCCCGGACCTGGGCGGCGATCTTTTGTGTGACCTCGGCTTTTCCTCGGCTGTCGAGGATTTCCCGAATCCAGAGTCCCACCTGCCGCATTTCTTCTTGCCCTAAGCCCCGAGTGGTGGCCGCCGGAGTTCCGATGCGGATTCCGCTGGTGACAGTGGGGGGCTTGTCATCGAAGGGGACTCCGTTTTTGTTGACAAAGATGCCGGCCTGGGACAGGAACTGCTCGGCGTCGCGTCCGGTGAGTCCCTGAGGTCTGAGGTCAATCAAGAGAAGATGGTTGTCGGTTCCGCCGGTCAGTAGGTGGTAGCCTCCGTCCGTCAGGGTCTGGGCCAAGACCCGGCAATTGTCGACGACCCGGGCCATGTAGTCCCGGAATGAGGGATCCATCGCCTCCCGGAGCATGACGGCTTTTCCTGCCACGACATGCATGAG
>JAKAAM010000004.1 GCA_021802325.1 Nitrospirota bacterium | reverse complement strand
ATCCACGTCACGAAGCGACCGTCCGAGATGAAGATCCCGCAGGGCCCCCCCCGACCACCCAGACTGCCATCCCCTCCTTTTGGAGTCGGGACAGAACTGGCCCGATCCGCAGGGACAGACGTCTGGCAAGCTCCTCTGGAATTTCTCCTTTTCCCCCGATACGGGACGATCCGCCAGCGATCACCGTTCCTCCATGATAAGGATTCTCATTGTCTTCCGGTCACCTTTGGCTGTTTCATCCGACATTTTTCCATCGCCCTTCAAGCCCCTCCCCCAATCAAACCATCAATATATTTAAAATTATTATTGAAATTACATAGAAAATGGATTTTGGCATCAAAGATGCTTTTCGGGTCCGGCTGTTTGAACGAACCGGCTCCCGATTGCAAGCCGGAACACATCCCAAGGAGTCTCCCTTTGACTGGTTTTATCTCTCCCCGATCGTCGATCCTCATCCTCCTGGCGTCGATCCTCGTCCTCAGGTTGGTCAGTCCGGTCCCCGCCCGGGCCGACGACCCCATCGTCGTCACACCTTCGGCCGGAATCGAGAACGGAGGGCTGGCCTTTGGGGCCAACCTTCGCTATTTCTTCCTTCCCAACCTGGGAGGCGAGATCGACGGAGGATACGGGGATTCCCTATGCCAGAACTGCCACCTCTCGGAAACCACCCTCACGGCCAACCTGGTCTACGAGATCCATCCCGTCCCACTCCTCTCCTTCTTCGTCGTGGCCGGTGGAGGCGTGGGCCTGCTCGCCCTTTCCTCACCCGAGAGCGGGAGGACCGTTCTGGATCTCTTCGATTTGGGGTTTGGCTCAACTCTCAACCTGACAAAGAACATCGGACTGACCCTCGAGGACCGGTGGTTTTTCCCCCTCACGGGGCAGCTTCCGAATGTGACAGGGGGAAACCTCACCGCCGACCGGATTTTCCTGGGAGTCTCCACCGCCTTCTGATCCTTTTCTATCACCCTTTATCCACGAGCGCCATGATGCCCAAAAACCCTTCACCGGGACGCCCCCGGCGTCCCGCTTTTGTTCGCCTGGCCCTGTCCGCCTCCCTTCTGCTTCTTCTTGGAGGATGCAAGGGAACGACCCTCACCTTCCCCCAGACACCGGAAGGACTGAACGGCCCTTCTCTCCTCACGGCCTCAGGAGTGTCCTACGACGGTCCCATCGTCGGAGGGACGGTCGCCGTCGGGCAGTACCAGTCCGACGGCTCCCTCCTCCCTCTCGGGACCGTCACCACCGATCGAAACGGCAATTTTTCCATCACCAGCCTGTTCGATCCCGCAGGAGGACCGATCAGCTTCACCCTGACCGGGGGGTCGACCATCGACATCGCAAGCGGAGCCACCGTGACCTTCACCACCGGAGAATCATTGACCACACTTCTTCCGGCAGAAGATCTCACCCGGGCCACGGTCGTCCTGACCCCCTTCTCCTCCCTTGAGGCGACCGAAGCCCAGACCCTCATCGCACAAGGGAGTGCTCCGGAGGCCGCCCTGACCCAGGCCCGGAGCGACTGGAACCAGTTTCTGGGATTCGACCCGGCCGAGGTTCCGCCGTCCAATCTTCTCACGGGTCCCGCCAGCGCGAACGCTTCCGGCATTTACGGGCTTCTCCTGGCAGGCCTCTCCCAGCTGACCAACCACATCGGCACCACCAAAAGCCTTGCCCCGGGAACGGCCAATCCCATGGGACTCTTGACCCTGCTCGAAGAAGACGAAGGCGACGGGGTCTTCAACGGGCTCACCCCCGGCAATCCCACCCCGCTCACCTATTACGGCTACACCCTCTCCTCCGAGACTCTCCGCCAGGATCTCACCGCCGAGGCGCTGATCTTCCTGTGGAGCGGGCAGAACCAGTCGGGGCTTACTCCGGCTTTGACCGACGGCATTCTGAACGGGATTGCCCTCAATACCGGCCCGCTCTTTCCGCCCTCTCCCTCGCCATCGCTCCCTGATCCGGGCACCCCGCAGGTCGCCATCACCAACCCCGTCTCCGGACTCTACTACAACGGAACGATCGGGATCTCCGCTTCGGCCACCGACAGCCTGGGCATCGCCCAGATGGTCATGACCGGCCAGAACGTGGAGCTTCCCGGAGGCTCCGTCTCGGGGAACCCCATCATCACCTCCCTCGACACCACAAAGAGTCCTTCGGGACCCGCGAGCCTGTCCGCCACCGCCACCGACTACGCCGGGAACACCCGGACTGCCACCGTCGCCTTCATCATCGACAACACGCCGCCGGTCCTCTCCAACCTCTCCCCCGCCAACGGATCGATCTATGCTCCCGGCTGCACCGGCACCGACCTGCTCGTCACCGTCACCGGAACTTTGACCGATACTTTATCGGGGCCTTCAACAGTCCAAGTCCAAGAAACATCTCCAATAAACACTGCAATTGGAACAACATACACATCGGTTAACAGCACCACCGGAAGCTTTAGCTTCAATTTCAGCGTCCCACCCAACGGCTGTGCAGACAATCCTGTCGCATTCACAATCAATGGATTTGATAATGTACAAAACGAAACTAGCTTAAATTACACACTTATCGTCAAAAATTAAGAACGGGCCGGGTCAAAATAAAAAGGGCCGACCGGAGAGTGTTCCGGTCGGCCCTTCCCGTCAGGTTGCGGTCATCTCGCCGTAGCCCCGGATCAACCCGCCATCCGGCCCGCCTCCCGAACCGGTTGTTTCTCTTCCTCGGGACAAAAATCCACCTCTGTGGTCGATCGTTCGAAAAAGACCTTGAGAAAGAGGCCGAATGTGGAGAACAGACGGTAGCGAATGATCGGAAGCTTGTTGATGTAGACGAGATTCCACAAAAACCATCCCAGGATCCCTGTCAGGGTGAACTGCTTGGCCGAAAGGAGGGCGTAGTTGTCCCCGATCGAGACGAACCCCCCCACGTGACGATGGGCAAAGGTGATCTCGGGTTTCTTGATGAGACGGGCCGCGATGTTGTGGGCGACCACCCGGGCCTGCCGGACGGCGGTCTGGGCGGTGGGAGGATAGGGCTTCTGCTCGAAGGGATCGATGGCGTGTGCATTGTCGCCCAGGATCCAGACATGATCCATCGTTCTGGCTTCAAGCGTCGAGCGGACGATGATCCGTCCTGAAGGATCCTTGTCGAGGGGGAGTTCCCGGACCA
Organism: Nitrospirota bacterium; assembly: GCA_021802325.1. The sequence continues at coordinate 35,185 of JAKAAM010000004.1, read as the reverse complement.
GGGGGTTGGTCTTGACTCCGGCAGACCAGACGAGCGTGGAGGCAAGAAAACCCGATCCAGATGTAAGGCGGACCATTGTTCCGTCCCAGGACTCGAGACGGGTCCCGAGCATCACTTCGATCCCGATCGACTCCAGACGACGGATGGCTTCCTGGGAGAGTTTCTCCGGAAGAGACGGGAGGATGCGGCCGGTCGCCTCGACAAGGACCACGCGGATCTCGTCTTTTGTGATCCTGCGTCCGAAGTCCCGCAACAGCTCCCGGTGGGCGTACTCATAAATCTCGCCCGCCAGTTCAACGCCGGTCGGACCGGCCCCCACCACCACAAAGGTCAGAAGACCGCGCTTGATTTCGGGATTTTCTTCCCAGTAGGCCCTCTCGAACTGTCGGATGATGTGGTTGTTGACGCGGGCGGCGTCCTCGAGATTCTTGAGGGTGAAGGCCCGCCGTTCGAGGTCCAGGTTCCCGAAGAAGTTGGTCTCAGACCCCAGGGCGATCACCAGGTCGTCATAGGGAAGAGCGCGATGGGTCGTACGCACCTGGCGGTTTTCCAGGTCGATCCCTTCGATCTTCCCGACGTGGGCGTGGACCCTGGTCTTCCGGAAGATCTTGCGGATGGAATGGGCGACGTAGCGGGGCTCGAGCGCTCCGGTTGCCACGCTATGCAGCATGGGGGTGAAGAGGAAATAGTTCCGGCGATCCACGACCGTCACCCAGACATCGGGACGATGCTTTCCAAGGAACCTGGACAGATACACCGCCGTGTAAAGTCCACCGAACCCGGCTCCCAGAATCAGGACCCGATAAGGCTTTTCCGTTTCAACCGCTTCCACAGCCATAGCCTTTTCCCCTCCTCCCCGACGCTCCCACGGTCACCGAAAATCCGTCTTCATTGATTCTACCCGGAAGATTCTGCCGGATCAAAAATCCTGTCGAAAAATCTGAAGAGACAAAGGGAAAGGCTCTTTCAACAACGGTTCGTTTTCTCCCCCGATCCCTTTTCCGTTTTCAGCCTGGAATCCAGACCGGCGCAGCGACGCAATTGCGCGCGAAAGGTGGCCATGATAAAATTATTTTTTTGAGGAGGGAACTTCATGTCCCAGGGTCATCCGCAGTACCCCATGGTCAACCACATGGGCCAGATCCTCATGGCCGGCTTCGCCTTTCTCTTTGTGGGGGGACTTCTGACGATTTTTGCGCAATGGGTTTACAACCGGTTCATTCGCAGGACCCCGCCTCCCGAGTACACCGAAAAACCGAAATTCCTCGACCGGGATTGATTGTCCTTCCCTTTTTAGGGACGTCTTTCCTCTTTCGTCATCACCGTGGAGACTGATATGTCTGATTCTCCCAGGGCGGCTGACTCTCTGCCACTCGTGGCCATTCTCGGCCGTCCCAACGTCGGAAAATCGACCCTGTTCAACCGTCTTCTGGGAGAAAACCGGGCCATCGTGGAAGACCAGCCCGGGGTCACCCGGGACCGCCACTATGCCACCGTCACCCGAGGACCTTGGACTTACCGGCTTGTCGACACAGGAGGAATTCTTTTCGGCGACGACCATCCCCTGGGAGAGGCCATCCGGAAACAGGCCCTCTTCGCCCTCGAGGAGGCCGATGCCCTGATCTATGTCTTCGATGCCCGCGAGGGCTTCAACCCGATGGACCGGGACGTGGTGGACCGGATCCGCGCATCGGGAAAGCCCGCCGTCTTCGCCGTCAACAAAAGCGACTCCCCGACCCGCGAATCGATTCTTCTGGCCGACTTTTACAAATACGGCGTCGAACCACTCCAGCCGATTTCCGCCCTCCACGGACTGGGCATGGAAGAGCTTCTCCTCCCCCTCTCCTCCATTCTTCCGCGCTCCACGGATATCGAGACCGATCCGGACCGACTGGTCCTCACGAACGAATCGGAGGAGGAGATCCGCGAAAGAATCCGGAGGCGACTCGAAGAACCGGCCCGGATCGCCGTGATCGGACGGCCCAATGTGGGGAAATCCACCCTGATCAACCATCTTCTGGGAGAAGAGCGTCTGGTCACAAGCCCCATCCCCGGAACGACCCGCGATGCCATCGATACCCTGGTCACCTGGAGAAGCAAGCCGTACCGCTTCGTGGACACCGCCGGAATCCGGAAGAGGGGCAAGCTCGCCGAGGCCTCAGAGCTCTATGGGATCATCCGAACCGAAAGAGCCCTGTTGAATGCCGAGATCGCCGTCGTCCTCGTCTCGACCCCGGACGGTCTGACCGATGGCGATCTCCGGATCATCCGCCAGGTCATCGATACCCGACGGGGTCTCGTCATCGCCTTCAACAAGTGGGATGCCGTGGCCAAGGGAGAGACACCCGACCTTTCCCTTCTTTCAGAACGTTACCCTTTTCTTTCCTTTGCTCCTGTCGTGAACATCTCGGGTCTGACGGGCCGAAACATCTCCCAGATCTTTCGTCACATTGAAACGGTGCGCTCCTGGTACTACCGGCGCATCGGCACAAGCGACCTCAACCGCGTCATTCTCCCCGTCATGGCCCACACGCCTCCTCCCCGCCTCAAGACGGGTGCCGTCAGGGTTTACTACGCCACCCAGGTCCAGATCGCCCCGACCGTCATCCAGCTCTTCTCCAACAGGCCGGATGGACTTTCCCCGACCTATCTCCAGTTTTTGACCCGGAAGATCCGCGAAAAATTCGCCTTCACCGGGGTTCCCCTCCTCTTAAAACCCCGGGGGAAAAAAGAAGAATAACCGATGCATGGGTGATCGCGATCACACCCCCGAGTTCTTGCCGCAACCGGAATGGGGGTGTATTCTGAAAGTCTGACGATCAATGGATTTGACAGGAGAAAGGAGCGTGCAATGGATGTTCAGATAGCGAAACGATCATGTGGGGTCCTGGCAGGGGCCACACTTGCCATCCTGGCCTTTATCCAGCCGGCATCGGCCCATCCAATGGGAGGTTCGCCCCCCGTCCATCCGCCGGTTCACCCGGCCGTGCATCCACACCCCCATGGCGCCGCCAATCTGGGACAAGTTCACATGAGTCCCTCACCGGCCAACTTTGGCCAGACCGTTTCAGGCGTCGCCTCGACCCAAGGACAGACCATTTCCAAGGATGCGCAATCGGGCATGACGGGACAGACCCTGTCGGGGATTGCCAAGCAGCACGGAACGCTGGTCTCCGGAGTCGCCACAGGAGCCATCCCGCCCCCTCCCCCCGGCGGGGCACCACCGCCTCCTCCCCCTGGAGGAGCCCTCCCTCCACCCCCACCGGGAGGAGCGCCACCACCACCAGGAGGAGCCCCCCCTCCACCGCCACCGGGATCGGCCCCTCCTCCCCTCCCGGCTCCCTGACTTTTAGGGAATGCGTCAAGATAAATGCCCTCTTCCCGTTCCGAATGAACGAGAAGAGGGCATTCTTCACAAAAAGTCCGATCTTCTCAAAAAACCTTAGTAGGCTTAGTAGGAATAATAGAAGGAAAACCCTTCGTATCCGCCGATCCCCGGCCAGACCGAGGAATTGAGAATGCCGGCCTCCAGAGAAAAAATGGTATGGATGGGACGAACTTCTGCCGAGAAAATCCCGCCTGCCTGAAGGGCTTCATAGCTGCTGTTGCCCTGGCCGATGAGCTCTGGTCCTGCATAGAAGAGAATCCTGTCCCCCATAAGGCCTCCAGCATCCACCATGTAGCGCCCCTCTCCCAAAAGATAGTCGATGCTCCCGATGTAGCTTCCGAACAGGTCGAGACTCCCCGGTCCGAGCCGGTCGAGAACCAGTTCGGTCTGCAGATACAATCCTCCGACGGAACTCACTGGGGTCAGGGTCTGGTCGACATTGAAATAGGCGCCCCCCACATCGCCCTCCCAGAATCCCCAGGAGGCGGGAATCCGGAGACCCACGGCAGCCACCCCCCCGACATAGGACTGTTTCGTCAGTCCATCGATCGACTCCTGGGGGGAAACGGCAGGCTGGTTGAAGGAAATGACGTTTCCCGCAACAAAAACATGAAAGAAGGCCGGCGTCTGTCCCGAAGAGAGGATGGAAAGGCCCGAAAGGGGAATAAGCTCTCCCACCATGGCATCGTAAAAGGCGGCCTGCTGTGAAAAGACAAGCTCCCCTCCGGACAGCTCGAAAACAGGCCCGGAATCCGCCTGGACCGGCCGGCAATCAAGGATTGATAGCACACCGACCAGAAGGGACAGAAAGAGTCTCCAGCATTGGACGAGAGAGGAAGATTTTGGCTTCATTGAATCTCCACCCGAAATAAAAAAAGCGCGTCCGGACTCTCATCGATCAAATCCGGACCGCGCTCTTGATGTTGACGGAAACCGAAGTTGTTATTTCTTCCCGAGACTCTTCTCCACCTCGAGGATCTTGAGTGTGGTCTTGATCACTGTATCGGGATTGAGGGAAATCGAGTCGATTCCCATGCGGACCAGGGCTTCGGCAATTTCAGGGAAGTCGCTCGGAGCCTGCCCGCAGATGCCGGAGTAGGCCTTGTTCCGTTTTGCGCCTTCGACGGCCATGCGGATGAGGGCCTGAACCCCTTCGTCCCGCTCGTCGAAGGACTCCGCCAGAATCTCCGAATCCCGGTCCACACCCAGGGTCAGCTGGGTCAGGTCGTTCGAACCGATGGAGAATCCATCGAAATATTTGGCGAATTCATCGATCAGGATGACATTGTTGGGAATTTCGCACATCACGAAGACCTCGAGGCCGTTCACCCCGCGCTTCAGGCCATTCTTTTCAAGAACCTCGATAACGCCCCGGGCCTCTTTGAGAGTCCGGCAAAAAGGAATCATGATGCGGACATTGGTCAGTCCCATCACGTCACGCACCCGGCGGATCGCCTGACACTCCAAGGCGAAGCCTTCTTCGTAGCGCGGACTGATATAGCGGGAAGCACCCCGGAATCCCAGCATGGGGTTCTCCTCGTGAGGCTCGAAGGCCGCGCCTCCGATCAGGCTCGCGTATTCGTTGCTCTTGAAATCACTCATGCGGACCGTCACGGGCTTGGGGTAGAAACCGGCAGCGATCGTTCCGATCCCGAAGGCCAGCTTCTCCACAAAATAGTCCTTCATGTCCCGGTATCCCGCCGTCATCGACTCGATCTCGGCCATGACCTTGGGATCGGTCACCTTCTCCGGATGAACAAGCGCCATCGGATGGATCTTGATAAAGCCGTTGATGATGAATTCCATACGGGCCAGACCGACCCCGTCATTGGGGATGAAGGAAAGGCCGAAGGCCTGGTCGGGGTCTCCGAGGTTCATCATGACCTTGGTCTTCGGACGGGCGAAGGCATCGAGCTGGGTCCGGTCCACATGGAACTTCAGAAGCCCCTCGTAGACCATGCCGGTATCTCCCTGGGCGCAGGAGACGGTCGCTTCCTGACCTGAGGAGAGAGCGTCGATCGCCCCCTCGGCTCCGACCACCGCCGGGATTCCGAGTTCGCGGCTCACGATGGCGGCGTGGCAGGTCCTCCCTCCCCGGCTCGTGATGATCGCGGCCGCGGTTTTCATGACCGGCTCCCAGTCGGGTGTCGTGGTTTCGGCGACCAGGATTTCCCCGGGCTTGAAATCACGGATATGACGAAGGTCTCTGATGACATGGACCTTTCCGGAGGCGATGCGCTGTCCGACCGCCTTTCCGCGAAGCAGGACCCGGCTCTTTTCGTCGAGGGTGTAGGCCTCGAGAAACTCCGCCTTGTTCTTCTGGGATTCCACCGTCTCCGGCCGGGCCTGGACCAGGAAGAGCTCTCCGGAGACGCCGTCCTTTGCCCATTCCATGTCCATCGGACGATCCACCCCCGCCTTCCGGGTGTAGTGTTCCTCGACCTTGATCGCGTAATCGGTGAGCGTCAGGATCTCATCGTCGGAGAGGCAGAAAGTCTGGGCCTCCTCCGCGCTGACCCGCTCGTTCGCCACGGTGACCTTGGCGTTCCCGCTGGCATAGACCATCCGGAACTGCTTCTTTCCCATGTTTTTCCGAATGATCGAACGATGACCGGTCTTGAAAGTGGGCTTGTAGACGTAGAACTCGTCGGGGTCGACATTGCCCTGGACGACATTCTCTCCCAACCCGTAGGCGCCGGTGATGAAGACCACGTCCCGGAACCCCGTCTCGGTATCGAGTGTGAAGAGAACCCCCGAAGAGCCCTTGTCGGAGCGGACCATCTTCATCACGCAGATGGAGAGAGCGATGGAGAAGTGGTCGAATCCGTGATCGACGCGGTAGGAAATCGCCCGGTCCGTATAGAGGGATGCGAAGCATTTGAGGCAGGCCTCCCGGAGCTGCTGGAGTCCCCGGATGTTGAGGTAGGTATCCTGCTGACCCGCGAAGGAGGCCGTGGGAAGGTCCTCGGCCGTGGCCGAGCTTCTGACCGCCACGTCCGGTGAGTCTCCGTATTCCTTTCCCAGGAGCCCGTAGGCCTCCTCGATCTCCGCCCACATGTCGGCCGGAATGCTGACCCCCAGGATCAGGTCCCGCGCCATCTTTCCACGACGTTCGAGGTCGGCGATATTATGGCGGTCGAGGCCGTTCAGGGTCTCCTGGAGAGTCTCCATGATTCCGCCCTTTTTGAGGAGATCCCAGTAGGCATCGGCCGTGATCGCGAACCCGTTAGGCACCTTGACTCCCTGGGGGACGAGCTCCTGGTACATCTCGCCCAGGGAGGCATTCTTTCCGCCCACAAGGGGGATATCGGAAAGCTTGATCTCATTGAAGAACCGGATATAGCGCATCACGTCCCTTTCTGGTTGTCCGCCCGGATTCCGGCTCTGTCGGGGCCCTCTTATGGCTTCCGCAGAAAACGGCCCGGTCCCTTTGATCATCGATGGAAACAGACGGGTCCCCCACCCCTCGCGTATCACCTTGGATTTCCCATCTTACCAAATCCGGCCCAAGGTTCAAAGAAGTCCGCAGGCGTTCAGCCGCCATGCGAAGTCGTGACTGGTTCTCAGGGGTTGGAGAACGGCTCGTAGGATCTGGGAGCCGCATAGTTTTCGTAGAGCGCCCACAGGATCATGATCAGGATGATCAGCCCCCAGGACAGGATGAACCAGCGATAAAACCGATTCCGGGAAGAGGCCGCGACCGGGACCGGGGGGCGCCGAAATGGAGGCAGGCTGAGAAATCTCCGGATCGTTTCATACAGGGAGACATCCCGGACTGCGTCCCTGGCCACAGAGAGGACCACATTCCCGTCCGGCACATGGACAATCTCGAAACGGTAATCTCCGGGGTTCTCTTTGAGAGAGACGTCATCGAGAGAGAGCCGCTCTTCTTCCCCCCCCGGCCGTTTCACGATCAGACAATCAGGCCCAATTTCGAGAACAGCAACGGGAGGACGGCGCATTTCGAGAACGACGTAAAGGGTTCCCAGTGCCAGAAGAGAACCCAGCGAGGCCGGCACCAGAAAGACCCAGTGAATCAGCATGAGCCTGGTCACCGTGAACAGCCCGAGCGACAGGATGGCCAAGGCCAGCACCACGCGGGTCAACCACTGTGACAGGCCCGACGGAGGTCCTCCAAAGACCTTCAGGATCCAGGGAGCGGGAGATCCGGCTTGCCAGGGTGAGGGATGAATGTCTTCGGGGTCATCGTTCATGGGCGCTCCAGTTCTTCCATCTTCGGAAAATTATCCTTCTCCGGTCAACCGGTGTTCCGGCGACTCGACCTCAAGAGATCAGGAGCCGGCCTGTGACAGGAGGGGCAGGATCCCTTCTGTCACTACCCTGTCCCCGCTTTCGAGATCTCCCCGAACTTCGACATCTTCTTTCAGATGCCCTATGACAGTCACTGGAACCAGGGTCGGCCCCCCTTCCTTTTTCTTGACAAAGACCGCTGTTTTCTGCTCCTTCGTTCGAACGATCGCCCTTTCGGGGACCAGAAAGACCGGAGCCGACTTTCCATCTCCGACGGGAATCCGGATCCGTACCCAGGAGTCGGGGCGGAAATGCCCTCCAGCGTTGTCCAAGGAGATCCGAAGAGGAATCGTTCGGGTGTTGGGATCGATGAAGGGAGCGATCCGGAGAATCCGGCCTGAGCCGACAATCCCTTCTTCGTGCAGCGGAACAATCGAAACCGGCGAGCCCCTCAGGAGCCCTTTCTCCTCGCCAGGGTAAAGGAAGGCCTGGACCCAGAGTCTGGAAAGGTCGGACACCTCGAACAGGAGGTCTCCAATCCTGACCTGGGCTCCTTCGGAGGGTCCGATTCGGATGAGGGTTCCCGAAAGAGGGGAACGGACTTCGTAGCGGTCGACCGGCCGACGCGTCCGTTCCAGACGCTCGATTTCCTTCCGGGAGGCCCCGAGGAGGCGAAGCTTCTGTTCGGCCAGGACGCGGATTCCTCCGACACTTTTCCTCCCTTTCGCTCCCGGGTTCGCAAGAATGCTCGCAAGCTCCGATTCGGCACTCAGAAAGTCCGGGCTCTTGAGGACCATGACTGTCTCTCCCCGAGAGACCCGGTCCCCCGGAAAAATCCGGATCGATACCACCGAAAGGGCCGGAAGCCGGGCCATCACCTGGGCAAAAGAGGCCGGATCGTAGGCCACCTGGCCCAGAAGGGTGCGCATGGGGGGACCTGGGGCTTTCCGGATCGGAACGGTGGCGATCCTCGACGCGGGAGGGGCGACCGGCGAATGCTCGCGGTTTCGCTGACAGGCGGCCAGTATTCCCAAAAGCATGAGGGCGCAAATGAGACGCGTCATTCGGGGGTCCTTTCAAAAGAGGCCGCAAACCAGCCAGACCCGAGAATCGGCAGGAGAAAAACGGAGGAAAGGAAGGAACCGGCGAGCCCCCCCAATACCGCGATCGCAAAAGAGCGCTCCATGTCTAAGCCTGCCCCCGCCGCCACGGCGAGCGGGAGCAGGGCCATTGCGTTCGCGACGTGCGTCATGAGAAGCGGGACGATCCGGTCCGAAAGGGCTCGTATGAACCGCTCCCGGGAATCGCCCGGGGACTGAAGGGCCCGGTCGATGACAAGGAGTCCGTTTTCGGCCGAAATTCCGGCGACCAGAACAAGGCCGACGAAGGAGGAAAGATTGAGGGAATGATGAAAGATGTCCAGGGTGAGAAGAGCCACGCCCACGGAGAAAAAGACCCCGATCAGAAGAATGGCAGGCGGGGCAAACCTCTGGCCAAGGGCAAACACCACCCCGGCCACGAGAAGAATGGCGAAAAGGAGGGCTGCGGTCAACTGACTGAAACTTTTCTTTTGCCAGGTCGCATATCCTCCCAGGTCGACCCAGACGGAGGGAGGAAGGGAAAGCGATGCCAATGCGTGGGCGATCCCGGAGGAGACCGTGCCGAGGTCGGATCCAGCCAGGCGTCCTGACACCGAAATGACCGGAGCCAGGTTTAACTCGTCAAGTTCGGATCGTTCCGGCTCGTCTGACCACCGGGCGATTCGGGAAAGGGGAATGAGGCCGGTGGGCGTTTCGACCGGGAAATGACGGATTCCCTCGAGGGTCCGGAAGGGTTGGGGGGAGTCCATCACGCGGACAGGACGGGGGATATCCCCTTCCATGACCGTCGTGACCGGAAGGCCCCACAGCCCGGTTCTCAGATCGTCGATGACTTGCCGCGGGGTCAGATGGTAGGAAGCAGCCAGCTCGCTTTCGACATGAATGAGCGATGCCGGGGGCACGGGTCTTTCGGCCCGTGCCACATCGACCACTCCCGGAATCTTCTTCAGGAGGGCTATCACCGCCGGAACGGCCTCTTCCATGCGAGCCCTGTCGGATCCATGGATGCGGACCACAACCGGGGCCTGCGTCCCGATCAGGTCGTTCAGCATATCCTCGAGGATCTGTGGAAATTCAACCGAAAGCTCGGGCTCCGTCTTCCGGACATAGTGACGCACCTGGTCGATCACCTGGAAGACCGTTCTGCGACGATTGTCCGACAGGCGGACGATGATGTCTCCCTTTGTGGGTTCCGTGATGTAGAAGCCCATTTCGGCTCCGAGCCGCCGGGAGGTTGAAACGACCTCCGGCAATGTCCGGAGATAGGCTTCAATTCGCGAAAAGGCCCGGTCGCTGTCTTCCAGAGAGGTCCCCGGGGGGGCATGAATGTCGATCAGAAAGGCGCCCTCATCCATCCTGGGCATGAAATTCGTCGCCAGATCGCGGTGCAGAACAAGAATTGACGCCGTAAAAAAGAGCACCAGGGCCACACCCACTCCCCACCGGGGCAGGACGAAGACCTTGTCGAGAAACTGTTCCATTCTCCGGCTGGGGGGGGTCCCACTCTCTTCCCCGAGAAAAGAAGGAGTCACGAACAGGTTGACGGCAAGAGAGAGAACGAGAAGCAGGAGCAACGTCAGGGCAAGCGGCATGAAGAAGGCTCCGGCCAGCCCTCCCAGCCCGAATAGTGGAAAAAGGACAACCATCGAAGCCAGAGATGAAAAGAGGAAAGGTCGGAGAAGCGAGGGAAGACGCCGCCCTCCTTCCAGAATCACGACGAAGTCGTCGATGACCAGACCCGTGCCGGCCGCCAGCCCCCCCAGGGTCAGAAGGTTGATCGACTGATGAAAGACGGCGAGAAGGCCCAGAGCCAGGACAAGAATCATGGGAACGAACGTCGCCACGAGGATAAAGGGGCGGAAGCGGCGGAGGAAGAGCAGGATCACGGCAAAGGCGACTCCGATTCCTATAACAAGGGCCACCGACACATGGAGAATCGCCTGTCCGATTACATGCCCCTGGTCATAGGTGACCCGGCTTTGAACTCCTGTGGGCAGGAGATGCATCAACGTTTTCTTTTGGGCCTCGATCCGTTCGACCACTCCCAGGGTATTTTCACGATGGGCCCGAAAAACATTCAGGAGTATGGCAGGCTTCCCGAAGGCGCTGACCCGGACCATCCGGTCAGCAGGACGGACTCCGAACCGGACCGTCGCCACTTGCGAGAGGGGAAGGGGAGCCTGTCCTGCCCCCGAGAGAAATAGCCTTCGAACGGAATCGAGGCCTGAAATGGCATTGTGAACCTCGAGCAGAAGGATCTGGTGATACTCGGAAAGACGCCCAACCACTCCAATACGGTTGTGATCGGGAAGGGCCGCAAGGACATCCTGCATAGTCTTGCCGGTACTGGCCAGTTCGTAGGGATTGACCTCCACATGCACTTCACGGCCCTGCCCCCCCACGATCTCGACCTTCCAGACCCCCGGGATGTTCACGAGGAATGGCAGAAGCCGGTAGCGGGCCAGATCGGTCAACTCGGACGGGGAACGAGACTGGCTCGTCAGAGCCATCTGGTAGACCGGCGTATCGGCAGAAATCATACGGATAGCCCGGGACCGGGTTCCTGGAGGCAGATCGGGGAGAACTCGCGCAAGGGCCTGATTGACTCGGGAGAGCGCCAGAACCATAGGGGTGTTCCAGGAAAAGCGAATGAAGAACTCGGAGGATCCACGGGAGGTCCGCGACCGCACTTCCCGAACCCCCGTCACCCCCCGGAGGGCCATCGAAACCGGTCGGGTGACCCGGACCTCCATCTGGGAAAAGGGAAGATCCCGGGTGGATACGATCACTGAGATCCTGGGAAAATCGATGGAGGGATAGAGGGCCACCGGGAGAGTCAGCGCCCTGGCCCCGGCAAGGACGGTCAGGATCAGCAGGATGAAAAGGGCGGTGACACGATGACGTCTCTGGAAGCGGAGCAATCTCTCCGCACCGGACCCGGCGCTCATCGACAGACTGGTTGCACGTTGGGAAAGCGTCTCATGCCTTCATGTTACCCGGGGAAGGCACACAAGACAATCAATAGGCCCGAAACATGCCAGAAGATGACACGTCCTCGCAGATTCCGGAAGAACCCTCAATGCCCATGATCTAAACGAAACTCCATTAGGCCGGCTGCGCAGGAGGGTGAAAGGAAATTTTGGTGGAAGGCTTGAGCGTCGAAGCCGTCCTTCGGAGAGGATCCGAGAGTTTTTTGAGCTTTGCCGCCACCGTGGGGGGCGGAGAGAGGGTGGCCCATATTTCCACAATACCCTTTCCGAAGCGATCCTCTCTTCTGGCAATCGGTGCGGGGGATTCGATCTCGATCGAGGACCGGACGACCGTTTTGGAGGAGTCCACATCATCCGGAGCCACTGAAACGCAGTCTCCAGGACGAAGGTTCCCAAGTTTGGGCGTCTCGGGATCGCCTGTGACGACCATGGCGCTCCGAAGACGCTTCGGATCCCCCCTGAAGAGCGACTGGACACTTTCAAGTGACAGCAATCGACCCGTTGGAGCCTGACAAAGGGGGCGGCCGGAGGCGGAAACCCTGGTCTCGCGAATAAGAAGCGCCACGCTTCGGCGTCCAGGATGCTTCACCACCTTCATCACGACGCCACCGACGATCTTCCTGACGACATGGCGCGAGGGATCTCCCTCCTCCTCGAGGGCCATGACCGCCCCCGCTTCAGTGCTCTGGCAAGCCGCCAGAGCCATTCCCAGACTTACGAGAAGCCCAGAAAAAAACCTTCGTCCATATCCTTTATCATGTCCCATGGCGAACCTCCCAGTCAGAGCATTTCTTCGGAGAGCGACCTCCTCGAGCGCATTGCAATCCATCACCCTTACATAAGCAATCATCATGCCAATTCATTCCTGTATAAAAAAATCCATATTAGTCATTCTCCTAATCTTAAGCGTTTGAAATTAAAAGGTGTAAAACAAACAAATTTGTCATCTTTTTAACATTAATGAAAAATAGGCTTCACTAATTGGATCAGAAAAACCAATGTCCCGGACGGGCCGCCGTCCTCTCGATTCGCTTTCTTCTCGGGATAGTTTCTTTCCGGATGGCGTTAGGCTATAATCCCACTCTCAACCAAGTTGGGTCCCATCGTCTAGTGGCCTAGGACGCTGGCCTCTCACGCCGGAAACACGGGTTCGAACCCCGTTGGGACCACCAACCGATACGCGCCGGAAATTCCTTGATTTCGTTTTCTTTTTCCTCCATTGATACCATCCTGTTTGATCTCGACGGGACTCTCGTTGATTCCTTTACTCCTATCCGGCACTCCTTCAACCATATGCTTCGCCATTTCGGCCAAGAGAGGGAACTCACGGAGCGCGAAACGCTCGATCTCGTCGGGGGTCCCCTCGACGACTCCGTAGCCCGGCTCCTACCCGTTGGCCTCGTCTCCTCTGGCACATCCATCTTTCGCGAGTATTATGAAAAAGTCTATCTGGAGATGACCTATCCCATGCCTGGCGCTCCTGTTCTTCTGTCCAAAATTTTTCAAAAAGGACTATCCCAGGGGGTGATCACGAACAAACTCGGGGATTCGGCACGGGAAATAATCAGACATTTCGGATGGAGCTCTCTGCTTCCCTTGTGCCTGGGAGAGGGGGACGGACTCCCGCTAAAACCAAACCCCGACATGATTCTTCACGCAGCCCAATTGCTGAAAAAGGCTCCAGAAAATTTGCTCTTTGTGGGAGATTCCCCGTTCGACCTCCTGGCGGCAAGGAAGGCCGGATGCAGGATTTGCCTGTTGACCACAGGAACCCATCGTCGGGAGGCCCTTATCACTCTTGGCCCCGACCTTCTGTTCGACAGTCTTGGAGATTTGGGACAGTGGCTCAGGGGACCTGATAGGGACCCGTGAATCCAGGGGTCATGACGGGATAAGGAGAGCCCCCCATGATGGCGGTCTCCGGTACCCATGTGTGCAGGTCGAGGACATCGAGGGTCACAAGGCGCAAGGTCCGACCACTGTCGGTCAGTGCGGGACGCTTCATGCGACGGACCGTCGCGATGACGGTTATCCGCTGTCCGTCTCTCAGGGCTGAGGGATCGACGGGATAGGGAAAAACAAGAAGGAGCAGCCCAGAGGTGGCATCGGGTACCCCAGGCCTGAAGTTGTGGTCAAGGGGGGCCGGGTCGAGCTCCACATAGGCCCGTGTTGTCCGGTTGTCAAGATGGACCGTTCGTCCACCGACAACCACTTTTTGCCCTTCAAGCTCCCGATAGTTGTGGAGTATTGCACTGTAGGAAAGCGTAGTGTCGACCCCGGAAAGCTGCCTTGGGGTGAATGTCGGAGGATTGAAAATAGCGCACCCTCCGGTGAGCAGAACAACGGGAAGAAAGCAGCACAGGACCCGGATGATTCTTCCAGGTCCAGACACACTCACTTTTTCCACCAGTCCAGGTTTCCGGTAATGATGTACTTTCTGAAAAGATCGAAAATAATGAAACCCAGAAAACCAAACTCGAGGATCGTGAAAATACGAAAGAAAATCCCGAGCAATTTTGCTTTTCTCGGTGTAAATTCGAGGGAATCCTGGTCACCGGGAACGGATTCGGGCTTTTTCCCCTCGCTGTCAGTCTCCAAGTTCTACCTCCAGGTGGATCAAGTCGGATCCGCCACTCCCAAAAGATTCTGGTTCAAAGCTCCCAGCCAGTATACCCTGCGGTTGGCATCCGGCAACATGACAAGGTCGACCCGGCGATGATTAAAGGAAAATGAAAAGTCGACCTCCCCGGGAAGGCCAAAACGGCTAGATTCCCCGGTTTTATAGGGAACCTGGACCTGATAGTCTGACACCACCGCCCCCGCTTCATTGATTCTTCCCGAAAGAGAAACCATCTGTCCCTCCTCGTCGAAGTCAAGACGCCCTTCGAGAGCAAATGGCCCGTCGACCAGAAGGCTCCCCGCGAGAGCAAGACGGTACTTTCTCGCCGGAAAACGGTAGAAGGGTTTTGGAAAGGGTAAAAATATTCCCACTCCCCGTGTATGGTCCGACCTGAGCTCGAAAAGTCCAGAAGCTCCACTTCCTATTATCTTAAGTTCCTGGTCCTTTCCTTTCAACCAAAGGGTGGCTCTCAACCGACCGGAAAAATCGGGGGGAGACACTCCCCGAAGGAGATCTTTCCTCTGGACGACTCCGTTTACAAGAGAGACCGGATGATAAAGTTGCTCGGGAGTACGAAAGGGAACCGGACCCACGACCGAAATGGTTTCATTCAGAAGAGCGCGGTAAGCATTGAGAATGACAAGACGAGGTCTCCAGAATTCCCGTGGAGGAGGAGCGACGTCAATGATCCAGAGCGGTGGTTCCAGAACAGAGGAATCATCCGATGGGACAAAGGCAGCCCTTCGGATACGGCAGGCAGAAAGGTCACGGAATTCGACAAATCCATGGACTGTTCGTCTCGACCAACGGCCCTTCTTGCGTTTTTCGATAACGGCAGAAAGGGCCAGAACCGCACGTTTGCGCGAAATATCGAATCCGGGGCCCCAGTTTTTTTCAATCCTGACACGTAAGACAGGCCCGGCATCCGCCTTTTGTCCCTCCACAATCCCCTGAACATTCAGATAGCGTCGCGTGCATTCAACAGGAGAAACCCGGAAGCGGGTATAAACGGCAGCGTCCATCATCGAGGTCCGGTAAAGGGTTCCTGATTCGGACACAGCTGGAATGGTTTGAGAGAGCGAGGCACAGGAAGTAAGGAGAAGGAGTGCCCCGAAGATAAAGAGACCATTAATAAGAACGCACAGAGGTCCCTTTTCGAACCAGTTGAAAAGAGTCATTTGAGCCCGGGTTTCCGGCCTTCTTTGCTCCACTTGTGTTGAACCCTGCCCTGTCGTTGTGATAAGACTATTTCCCAGTATCTGAGGTATTAAAGACTCATCTCAAAAATCAGAAATTGGAGGACCTATGGTCACCTTTTATGAGGTCGCTTCAGAAGAAGGTCGTTTGCTGTGTCTTGATGTCAGGAGATGGTCTCTTTCTCTCCTTGGTCTCTCGCTCCTCGGGCTCAGTGCCTGTGCTCAAACCAATGCCTTTATCGGGAACCACCAGAATGCGGCCTACAACTACCGGGCTGCTGCCCAAGGCTCTGAAAAGGACGCCAGAAAACAGGCTGATCTTCAAAATCATATCGTCGCAGCTATGAAGTATATCGATGCGGCGAGAAGTCGCCTTTCCTCAGCCCAGGAATATCAGAAAATCGGCAATCCGGTCTGGGCAAAGAACATGTTTGACAAGAGCAGCGCGGACCTTACGACAGCTGCCAATGAAATCAAGGCAGCCCAGTCTCCTCTATCAAATTAGCCCGACATGTCCGTCCCGGGGATCACCGTCCCCGATGCCCATGCCGCCTTTTTTTATTGGATCCCCGGGAATCCGAAAGATTTTCTGCCTCCTCTTCGAGAACAAAATCACACCGAAGGCGCTGAAAGTCGACCTTCGCGACCGTGACCCGAAGGGCATCTCCAACAGAGAACGTCCTTCCCGTTTTCTCTCCACGGATTTGATGCCGGTCTTCCCGATATTCGTAATAGTCTCTTCCAAGCTGACTGATGGGGATCAGTCCTTCCACAAAAAACGGGACCAATTCGACAAAAACTCCGTAGGACGCCACCCCGGTGATTCGCCCGTCGAAACTTTCCCCAAGGTGGCGGGACATGAATCGGACCTTTTTGAAATCGATCGCCATACGTTCGGCCTCGGTGGCCTTTCGCTCTTTTTCGGAACAATGCTGGGCGACTCTGGAAAGAGAGGCCGGGATAAGAGCCTCTTTCCCTCCTGGGGAGGAGAGGGAGAGAAGGCGATGGACGACCAGATCGGGATAGCGGCGGATGGGGGACGTGAAATGGGTGTAGTCCGAAAAAGACAGCCCAAAATGGCCGAGTGGACGCTCGTCATAACGTGCCTGCTTGAGGGAACGAAGAACCGCATAATGCACGGGGTGCTCGACGGGGGTTCCGCGAGTCTTTTCGAGAATCAGGGATAGATCTTTAGGAGTCACCGGATCATGCCGGACGACTGTCACCCCCAGAGAATCGAGAAAGGAATAGAGATTTTCGATCCGTTCTGGTGACGGGGATTCGTGAGCCCGGAAAATCGCCGTTCCCAGCCGCTCTGACAGACGGGAAGCGACGAGGGTGTTGGCCAACAGCATAAACTCTTCAATAAGTTGGTGGGACATGTAGCGGGGGGAGCGGAGAATATCGACAGGTTCTCCCCGGAGATCCAATACGATTTCGGGCTCCGGAAGGTCAAAGTCAAGGCTCCCCTTTGCCATCCGGCGCTTCCGGAGAAGTTGTGCCACGCGCCAAAGCTCTTCCAGAAATGGACCCCAGGAGCGGTATCCCTCCGAAGGATCCCCCGCGAGACTTCGGTGGACTTCGGAGTATGTCATGCGCTTCCGGCTCCTGATGACCGATGGGGTGACCGACCAGTCGACGACGGAACCGTCCTCACCTATTTTGGCAAAAATGGAACGGGCCAAACGGTCTTCATCGGGGTTGAGGGAAAGGACCCCGTTTGAAAGAACTTCCGGAAACATCGGAACGACACGATCCGGAAAATAAACGCTGGTTGCCCTTGCGAACGCCTCCCGGTCGAGCGGAGAGCCCGGAAGAACATAGGACGAAACATCCGCAATGTGAACGCCAAGAGTCCATGTTCCATCTTGATTCGCAACAAGGGAGATGGCATCGTCAAAGTCTTTGGCCGAGTCTCCGTCAATCGTCACCACTTCAAGGGTCCGCATGTCCTTGCGATCCCCCTCCGGAGCGATTCTCACCGAAGTCGCCCGTTCATGGGCCGCCTCTTCCACCTCTGAGGGAAATGCGAGAGGAAGTCCAAAGGAGGCGATCACCAGATCGGTGTCGATCGCAGGATCACCGTCGGCCCCCAACACCGATACGATACGGCCGGACGGGACGGGGGAGACATCCGGATAGGATGTGACGGTCAGGACGACAAGAGTCCCCTCTCCCTCTGGCAAGGGAGGAACGGGATCGTCGACCCGAAAAACATGTCGGATTCTTGCGTCCCTTGGTCGAACGAAAAGCCCGCCCTCCGTCCGAATCAGAAGTCCCGGGAAGTCGGTCCGACTATGGGAGACGACATGGGATACAACTCCCTCTCTCCGTCCACGGGAATCCTCTCCCGTGATATGGCAGACGACCGTATCACCGTCGATCGCACCCGCAAGGAAATGTGCAGGGACAAAAACATCTTTTTTCCCTTCCGGGTCGATTACGAATCCATAACCGTCCCGATTGGCGTCCAATCGGCCCGACAAGGAGGGAAGACGAGAAGGATGGGAAAGTCTTCCGTCGGGAAGTCTCAGGACCGATCCGCCTCGCACGAGAACCTCTAACTCGGCTTCAGCCTCCGCTCTCATATTTTTGTTTTTTTTGGGAATCAGTCGACGGAGAAGAAGGTCGCGCGAGACAAGGTGTTCATCTGAAGTGAGAAGCTCGCTGACTATGCGATCCGCCATTGACGCGGACCTCTCGGGAGAAGGGCTCAGAGACTTGGTCACACCCCCCGGGGGGCTGTCTGTAGACTTTCGCCGTCGACGACGTCGTCTCTTTTTTTCCGGCAACTCCAAGCTGTTCTCCAAGCACATTGACAGGATCTCCGCCCACGGAGAATTCCCGCATCCACCAAGATGGTATTTTGACCTCACATCCTACCACAAGAGAGCCTGGAGTTAAAAGTTTTTTTTCAGAGGGACTTGATATGACCAAGAATTCTTAATACAATTTACCAGTTTGCTTGCAGATATGGTTTTCGATGTTTTTTGCCACGGTCCCCAGATACAGTGTGTTGCTGATGAGCCGAGACCCGTCTGGCGCCGTCATCGATCAGTGCCAACAACAAGAGGGACCCGCTGGCGCGGAAGCAGGTCAGGTTGTGAAGGAGGCGGAACCGGGGGAAGAGGACAGACTATCGATTCAGAGGCATCGAAAAATCAATCACTGGAATTTTCAAATCAATTTAAGGAGGATTGAATGAAGGGGTTAAAAAAAGGTTTGCTGAGCCTCATGCTTCTTTCAGCCCTTGGCTGGACGATTGCACCCATTTCCATCGAATCAGCTCTTGCGGACAATGCGGCCTCGACAACGCCGGCAGCCACGACTTCTCCGGCAAAGTCAACGGCCAAAAAGCCGGTCGCAAAGAAAGCGGCCAAGAAGAAAGTCGCCAAGAAGCACGTGCGTCACGCCCGTAAGGGAGCTCCTGTTTTCGTGGGCTCCATTACGCACATCGACATGAATGCCTCTCCCATGACCATCACCGTGGTCAAGAATGCTGGGAAGAAGTCTGAATTCGTTTTCGGAGGAGATCTCTCTTCGAAAACCGTCATCTTCAAAGGCCGGAAAAAAGTCGGCATGAGCGCTCTTCAGGAAGGACAGAGGGTTGTCCTCCGTTACCACAGAACGCACAGCTCCATTGCCGTGACGGCCATTCACATTCATTAAGTAAAGAATTCGATCATTCGACTAACCGAAATCCATAAAATGGATTCGGATAATCAAAAGTTCGCTGCGGCGAAAACACGAGAAAGAAGGAGATCCTAATGAAATTCGGTCAATCCAAAAGTTTGATGGCTTTGGTCGTTGCAGGCGTTTTGGGTCTGGCGGGATGTGCCTCCTCCGGCGGCGCAAACTCCGGGTCCTCCGAGAGCACCCAGGCAGCACCTGCGGCTCCCGCTCCGGCTACAGAGAACAACAATTCCATGGCATCCCAGTCGGTTTCAGAGATGGATCCCCTTAAAAAGGATGTCCGCTTTGGCTTTGACAGGGCCATCCTGACTTCCGAAGACCGGTCCATCCTCAAGAAAGATGCCGCCATCCTTAAAGCCCACTCAGAGGTTAAGGTTGTCATTGCCGGTCATGCCGACGAGCGCGGAACCGATGCCTACAACATCGTTCTTGGGCAAAAGCGTGCAAAAGCCGCGAGAATCTATCTCGTCCGGCTCGGCGTCTCTTCCAAGCGGATCCGGATCGTGTCTTACGGCAAGAGGGAGATTCCCGACTACTCCATCTGTTCAGACCACAATGAGTCCTGCTGGTCGAAGAACCGCGTTGCCCATTTCATGAAGATCACCATGTAATCTGAAACAAGGGTTTCACTTCTCCCTTGAAAAAGACGGGAGCCCGAAAGGGCCCCGTCTTTTTTTGTCTCTTTTCTTCGATCATGCTATATTCCCAAATATTTTCAATGGACAGAAACGAACAGAAACAAGAGTGACAAGGAGCCCGTAATGACCTTTTTCCAAAAGGGGCAGCGAATACGGACCAGCCTATCAAAGGGAAGATCCTGGATTCTTCTCCTGGGAACGATTCTTTCCGTATCGGCAGGATGTGCCACCAAACCGGCCGTCTCTTCCATGGCTCCTGGGCCGACCCCCGATCACGGATTCCCTGGTGTCTCCGTGTCCGAAGGGTCCTCCCAGTGGCCGCGAACGAAGCTACCTGAAGAAGAAACAACCCACCGCATTTACACCGAGACCCCCCCGCCCACTCCGTCTCCTGGTGCCCCAGTGGCGGCTTCCACCGAAAAAAAGAGAAGGATGCCTACCCAGAGAACGGTCTACTTTTCATTCAATAGCGCCCGATTGTCCTACTGGGACGAAGTTGTCCTGAATACCATTGCCCGGGAACTGAAGAGATCGCATTATCAGGAAATTCTTCTCCATGGGTCGACCGATCCTCTGGGTTCGGAAGCCTACAACAAAAAACTGGGCCTCAGGAGAAGTCTGGCCGTCAAGCGTTACCTCATCTCACGTGGACTTCCACCGAAAAAACTCCGGGCCCTTTCCTGGGGAGACAGCAAATCCAGACTTTTTTCCGCCTGTCGCCGAAAAAGTCCTCTCTGCCATTCCCAAAGCCGATCAGTCCGGATCGATATCAAGGAGGCGTCAGCCCCCTCTTCGCCTTGATCCAGCGAATCAGGACATAGGCTGCCGGAAATGAGAGTGTAAAGGCACCCAGAGCGAAAACTGCCGACCCGATGGCAAAAGGGTAGAGGACGCTGCGGACCTGGGCCAGAATGGCATCTTTCGGCATATGGGATAGAGCCCTGACATTGGGAAGCCATACCTTTGTATTGAGTATCATGGCTCCGACCTTTATCTCAGCAAGATAGGCGGGCAGAAAGACAGGGACGAAGGTCCAGGGATTGTTGGTCCAGGACCCCAGAAGGCCAATCGGAAGGGACAGGCGAAAAAGGTAGGCCAGGAAGGCCACCAGAATGCTATGGAATCCAAAGGGCGGCAGAAAGGCAGAAGCAAACCCTGTTGCGAATGAAAGGGCGTCGCGTAACGGGTCGTTTGAGCCGAGAAAGAGTTGGAGAACCTTTTCCTTCCATCCTTCCTTTCCAGGCTTTTCTCCCGTCCCGGACGGCTGATTTTTTTCAGGAAACGGTGTGGTCAAAACCTCTTCCCTTGATTAATTTTAATGTGTCGTCGAAAAAGACTGAAGCCTGGTCATCCTCTTTCACCGCCCTTCCTACATAGTGGATCTCCTCTCCCGAATCCGTCAGAAGGTCAGAGCGGACCCATTGAAGAAAGGACTCCTCCTGCCCGACCCTGACACCAAGGACAATGTCGTAATCTTCCCCACCTGTCCAGACCAGAGTCTCGGCATCCTCTCCAAGAATTGCGGACCAGGTCCGGACTTCCTCCGTGACAGGAAGAGCTTCGACCCGGATGGACAACCCGGAAGCGAGGGAGAGCTCCGAAAGAGAGCGTTCCAGCCCGTCAGAGCTGTCGATAGTGGCGGAGACTTCAGGCCTCCTGGAAAGGGCCTGACCGGCCGCCAGAAGGGCTCTTGGACGACGGAATGCCCGCCGGGCGGGCTCAAGGAGTTCAGAGCCGACTCCTCTCAAGAGTGACAGGTACCCTGCCCTGGCTCTTCCGGGACGTCCCAGAAGATAGAGGGAATCCCCCTCTGAAAGAGATGATCTCGCGGGAAAAATTCCTACGGGAATGGTGCCAAGGAGGGTCAGGACAAAGTTCCACCGCCCGGAGTCACGGGACAGATCACCGCCCACCAACGAACAGCCATACTCCCTGCAGGCTTCCGCGATTCCGCGGTAAACTCCCCGCAAGACCTCTGGATCGTAATTCTGGGGAAGACCAACGGCTGTGACACCAGACCATGGGACCCCCCCCTTTGATGCGATGTCACTCACATTGACCGCCACCAGGCGATAGCCCAGCGATTCCGGATCCGTCCAGTCCCATCGAAAATGGACATTCTCCCTCTGGCTATCGGTCGTCACGAGGAGGTTCCGATGCGGAGAGGGAGAAAGGAGTGCGGCATCGTCTCCAATGCCAGCCAGGACACCGGATGTCGGAAGGCCGGAAAGGATTTGTGAAAGCTCCCTGATGAGATCAGCTTCCATCGTGCCCCCTGGTCACGTTTCCGGATGTTCAAGGAGGTCGACCAGAAACTTCCGGAATTCTGGTCCAAGCTCCGGATTCTTGAGTCCGAATCGAACCGTCGCCCTCAAAAATCCCCCCTTGTCTCCTGTATCGTATCTCCGTCCCACAATTTTGACGGCATATACAGGACGATGAGCAGCAAGCGTGACAAGCGCGTCGGTCAGCTGAATCTCTCCCCCAACTCCCGGAGTCTGATTTTCAAGAATCGAGAAGATGTCCGGGGTCAACACATATCGACCAATCACCGCCCACCGGCTCGGGGCCTCTTCCATCCGTGGTTTCTCCACAAGGGATTCCACGCGAAAGAGCCCTTCCCGAATCTCCTGGCCACGGATGATTCCGTAATGAGAGACTTCGGCGGGCGGCACCTCCTGAACTCCGATCACGGGAGCATCGAACTCCCGGGCCACATCGAGAAGTTGGGCCAGGGCGGGCTCCTTCGCGTCGATCACCTCGTCGGCCAGAGCCACGGCGAAGGGCTCCTCACCGACGAGGTTTCTGGCACAGAGGACGGCGTGTCCGAGCCCCAGGGACTCCTTTTGACGGGTATAGACGACCTCCGCCATGAAGGAGATTCGTCGAACATCCTCCAGCAGCTTCAACTTTCCCTTTTCTCGGAGGACATCCTCAAGCTCGTAGGAAATGTCGAAATGGTCTTCTATGGCCCGTTTTCCCCGACCGGTGACCATGATGATCTGCCCGACTCCCGAAGCCACGGCCTCCTCGACGGTATACTGGACAACCGGTTTATCCACGAGAGGAAGCATTTCCTTGGGGGAAGCCTTTGTCATCGGCAAAAATCGGGTCCCATGGCCTGCAAGAGGAAATACCGCCTTTCGGAGTTCTTTCATTCAATCCCCCCCTTTTTGTTTTTCGATCCTTTTACAATCTTCGGAAGAAGATCGTCTAGAGCGATCTCCGTCTCCTCTTCGGTCAAAAGTCCCGAAAGAATGAAGTCGGCCCGGGATAATCTCTCGACACGGCTCATCTGGGAGCTGATCCGTTGGTCCGCCTCTTCCGCACCCAGTCCGGAACGTCGCATAAGCCTCTCCTTCTGGATCCCCTCGGGGACATCGACGACGATTACAGCATCCATCTCCGATTCCAGCCCCTTCTCGTACAGAAGCGGAACCTCGTAGATGACCAGAGGAGCATCCGACAGCCGCGCCTTTTGTCGGAGAAATTCAGCACGGACTCTCGGGTGGATGATTTCCTCCAGCTTGCGCCGCCTGATTGGATCCGCATAGATTATCCTGGCCAAAGCGGGTCGGTCGATGTCCCCGTGAAGCAGGACCTCCGGAAAGGC
The DNA here is from genome assembly GCA_021802325.1 of Nitrospirota bacterium. The sequence continues at coordinate 11,696 of JAKAAM010000004.1, read as the reverse complement.
GCGAATCACCTCATCAAATCCTTCCGTCCCGCGACGAACAACCTCCCTGGCCAGATGGTCGGCATCGATCACGGGAACCCCGCGCCGTCTCAGCAGGCTGCCGATGAAGGACTTTCCCGAGGCGATCCCTCCGGTGAGCCCGACGACGATCACGCGGGAGACTCCCTTTCCTCATCCCGTGATTTTCGGACTTTATCGAAATACCGGCGAGCCGCCTGCCCTTCGATTCCGATCATCATTGCCGCAAACACCAATCCCCCCACCTCGAAAAGGTGGGGCTTGAGAAGGGGATCCCCCGTCGGGTCCATCAGGACGAGGAGTAAGCGCAAGGCCCCCCCCCCCCCCATCAGGACGGCCGAGGTAAAGAGAAATCCCGCCGACCGGGATGAGAGCCTGCGAGCGGTGAAGCTCCACATGACGAGAACAAGAAGAAGCAACAGCATCGCCCCTTCAACGGAGACGAGAACGGGGCGCCGCAATGAGGACGGGAGATCGAGGTATCTGTTGCCGAGCCAGTATTCGTCGAGCAGACCCGGTATGGCAAAGATCAGAATGGTCAATCTTGTCCGAAATGGCATCGTCACGGGGTTTTGGCTCCAGGAGTAGGGGTGGACAAAGACGGAATGGCAGGTGAATCTGTCGACAGATGGGGCCGTCCGGATGTCCCGGGCTTGATGAGTCCGGCTTTCTCCTTTTTCGCCCTGTCGATGATCTGCTGGAAGAATGGACGCTCGGGGGTTTTCGGATCGAGCGTGAGACCCTTTTCAAAGTAGGGCATGGCGTCCATGGCGGTTCCCCGCGTCCAGAGAATGGACCCCAAGGCAAAGTAAGCCGGAGCAAGATTCGGGTCGAGTGCGATCGCCTTTTTGAGCTCCACGATTGAACCGTCCACCTGCTTCACGACCCGGTAGAGCATTCCAAGTTTATAGTGGGCCAACCCGAAGTTCGGATAACGCGCCACGATCGCTTTGTAGTCATCAAGGGCTTCCTTGTAATGTCCGGACGCCAAGGCCTTGTCACCGGCTGTAAAGGGATAGGCGATGACGACCGGTTCGGCCTTCTTGTAAAAATAGGTCATGTAGCCGACGACATATACGGCAAACACAACCCATCCGATCTTCGCCCAGAATCGAATCTTCGCCTCCTGGATCGTTCCCCGGGATCTCCGGAGAACATAGGACGTCCCCACGGCGGCAAACACAAACGCCACAAGAATCGCCGCGAGCGACATGCCAAGAAGAGGAAGATTCATGTTGTCGAGAATCGGTCGGGTATTCATCAACTCACTCCTTTAAAAAATCAGACGGGATGGGCCTCCACCCAATCCCGGCCCGTCCCGAGACGGACTGTAAGGGGAACAGAGAGCGAAACCGCTCCCTCCATGCATTCCCGGACTGCCTCTGAAACCGCCTCGATCTCCTCTTCAGGAAGTTCGAGCAAAAGCTCGTCGTGGACCTGGATCAACAGGCGGGACTTGGCCCCCATTGTCAAAAGGCGACGGTCAAGATCGACCATCGCCTTCTTGATGAGATCGGCCGCCGAACCCTGGAGGACAGAGTTGACTGCCATCCGCTCCCCGTACTCCCGAATTCTGCGATTATCGGACAGAATTTCGGGAATGGGACGGATTCGTCCCAGGATCGTCGAAATCCGGCCCGTCTTTTCCGCCTCCTTTCGAATCTTTTCAAAATAGGGGCCTACTTCTGAAAAAACACTGAAGTACCGATCGATGATGGCCTGGGCTTCGGCGGGTGCAATTCCGAGGTCCTGGGCAAGGCTGAACGAGGACATGCCGTAGAGAATCCCGAAATTGAATGTTTTGGCCCGTCTCCTCGTTTCGGGGGTCACCGGCTCTCCGAACAGGAGAAGCGCGGTGCGGGAATGAATATCTTGTTTGTCCGCAAATGCTTGCAGCAGAAATGGATCCTGGCTTAAGTGGGCCAGAAGCCGGAGCTCGATTTGGGAATAGTCGGCCGAGAGAAGCAAGGAACCTTCCGGAGAGACGAAACATCTCCGGATCAGGAGTCCCAGATCGGTCTTTGCCGGAATGTTCTGGAGATTCGGACCTGAAGAAGAAAGGCGCCCTGTCGCCGCGACAGTCTGGTTGAACTGTCCATGAAGCCGATGGTCGGGGCCAGTTCCCTCCTCCATGGGAGCAAGGTAGGTCGACAGGAATTTTCTCAGCTGCCGGTATTCCAGAATGAGTCCCGGGAGTGGATGAATCGGGGCAAGAACCTGCAGGGACTCCTCGTCGGTGGAGGGGGCGCCGCCCTTCTTCCCGGTCTTGCGAGGGGCCGGAAGCCCCAGCTTTCCGAACAGGACCTCTCCCACCTGTTTTGGAGAAAGGATGGAGAAGGATCCACCAGCCATCGTGTGGATCTCTTTTTCGAGCCCACCGATCCTCCCTTCGATAGTCCGCCGGACCTCACCAATCCGGGACCGGCTCACCATGATACCTGCCTGTTCCATCCTGACAAGAACCCGGGCCACCGGAATTTCAATATTGGTCAGAAGAGAGGCAAGGGAGAGTGCATCAATGCCCCGTTGAAGCTTCTCAAGAACGGCGAAGACGAGGGAGGCTCTCTCTTCGGAACTCTCGGAATTTCCGGCTATGAAAAGCTGATCCCTGAGAGCTGTCAGGCTATAGTCACGGCGCCCGGGATCAAGAAGGTAGCCTGCAAGCTCCATATCGAAGGCCGGGAGCGGCTCGTCGCACAGGTGGGGACATCTCCGGAGAAGGGCTGTGAAGGTCGACGTCCACGTGGAACGGCCAGACCTCAAGACATCCATCCCGGTCCGACAGAGCTCCTCCGGGGATTCGGTCCAACGCCAGACCTGCCCATCCCAGATCCCGTTTCCCCACTCCGGATCGAAAAGGATGCCCTGAGTCGAAGGAGGGGGAACCGGGTCGCATGTCGAAGAACGGTCAGGAGTTTTCCCTGTTTTCCGGGCCTGCTTGTCCTTCCATTCGAGAATACGGGCAAGAAGCGTCGCCGTTTCAAGCGATTCAGCCAGCGCGCGAAGATCGTTTTCATGAGGCACTCCGATCGCCATTGCTTCCGGAGAAGCGTCGGCCTCAATGCCTTCATGAAGAACGGTCACGCTCTTGTTCCTGAGGATCAGATCCCGATATTCGATGATTTTTGGCCGGAGACGCTCAGGAAAGACCGTCTCGGGGTGCGCCGCCAGGTCTTCGACATGGAGTCCTCCAGCGAGAAGGGCCGCCGCCGTTTTAGGTCCGATCCCTGGCACACCGCCGATGTTGTCGACAGAGTCTCCGGTCAAAGCCAGCAGGTCGGAAATCTGATCCGGCTCCACTCCCCATTTTTCCCTGACCTCCCCTGGGCCAAAGAGCTTCTGGAGCATGGGGTCATAGACCTGTAGACGATCGGACACGAGGGCCAACAGATCCTTGTCTGTGGAAAGAACCAAAACGCGGGAATTCGGCTGCTCCAGAAGCCATCGGCGGGCCAGGGCCGCAATGGTGTCGTCGGCCTCGTATCCGTCGACCCAGATAAGCGGAATCCCAAGCCCACGGATGAGGGATTCAATAAAGGGAATCTGACGGACAAGGTCATCTGGAGGGGGTGTCCGGTTGGCCTTTATCTCGGGAAGAATTTCCGTGCGGACGTTGCCGACCCGGCTCTCGAATACCACGGCGAGGTATCGGGGCTCAAACAGATTGAGGAGGGAGAGAAGCATGTTTCCAAAAACAGTGAAGGCGCCCGTCGGAACCCCGGAGCGAGAAACAAAGTTGACCCGACTGTAGTAGGCCCTGAAAATGTAGCCGAATCCGTCCAGAAGAATGAGCGTGCGCTCAGGAAGGGAACGCACCCATTCGGGTGGAGCCGGCTTGCCTTTGGTCTTTTGAAGGGCAGCCGTGGCAACAATCCTTTCATTTATAGATCCGGCAGAGGCGGATGATACGAGGAAAGCCCCTTCCGGTGAAAGGGGCCCCCTTCAGGGAACCAGCTTCGGAGAGACGGTGGTCCGCCACTCCGGGTGGCGTGGAGTATTGCCTCGTGCGATGTCGAAGAACAGTGACTGAAGACGCTGAGTTAATGGTCCCGGCTTGCCAGATCCGATCGGTCTGTCATCAATTTCCCGGATCGGAGTCAGTTCAGCGGCCGTCCCCGTAAAGAAAGCCTCGTCCGCAAGGTAGAGATCGTCTCTGGTCAGAGCCTCCTCGGACACCGGGATCCCTTCCTCTCTGGCCAGGGCCATCACGGAGTGTCGGGTTATTCCATCCAGGACGGAACGGAGAGGGGGGGTCTTTAGAACCCCCTTTTTGACGATGAAGATGTTTTCTCCCGGCCCTTCAGCCACCATTCCGTCACTGTCAAGAAGGATCGCCTCGTCGTAGCCGGCGCCCTTGACCTCCCATTTGGCCAGCTGGGAGTTCACGTAATGGGCGGACACCTTTGCACGGGCAAGAAAATTATTCACGCCGAACCGGGCATAGGAGCTCACCTTTGCCCTGATCCCCCGGGAAAGCCCCTCCTCTCCGAGGTAGGTCCCCCACTCCCAAGCTGCGATGGAGAGACGCACAGGATTCTTCCGGGCGTAAATCCCCATATCCCCGTATCCGATAAAGATGATCGGCCGGATGTAGCATGACTCTAGACCATTTTCTGATACCACGCGGCATGTGGCGTCCATCACATCCTTGAGTGACCAGGAACACGCCATCTGCATCACTCTGGCCGAGTTCAGCAGACGTTCTGTGTGTTCTTCAAGGCGAAAAATGTGGGTTCCGTCCTTCCCCTTGTAAGCCCGAACCCCCTCGAAAACCGCCATGCCATAATGCAGAGAGTGTGTCAGCACATGGACATTGGCTTCTTGCCAGGGAACCATTTTGTCGTCCATCCAGATCCAGCGGCTTTCCTTAAGCATTCGGGCTCCTCAAGGTTAAGAACATGGGGGCGACGATCATTCCTCGCCCCGAAAGATCTCCAGAAGTCTCAGCAGACTCACAAAGAGATTGAAAACATCCAGGTAGAGGGAGACCACCGCCATGATGGGCGTCAACTCCTCTTCAGTCGACTCGAGAATGCGGCTCGTATCGAAGAGAATCAACCCCGAAAAAAGAAGGGAGGCGAGACCCGAAACCACCGCCTGAAAAAGGGGAGGGTGAAAGAAGATCTGCACGACGGAGAGGATGACGACGATGATCAGCCCCGTGAAGAGGAAACTCCCCATAAAGGAAAAGCTTTTCCCGGAAACGATGGCGTAAAGGGTGAGGGCGAAAAAGATGGCCATCGTCAGAAAAAGGGCATCCGAAACGATAGCGGCCCCTCCTGGCGAGCGAAGGATGGCAAAGAGAAGGGGACCCAGAGAAGCGCCCATCAGGGCGGCGAAAAAGGCGGTCACAACCAGGTTGACTCCTGGCACCTTCTGAACGGCCATAAGCAGGAAAAGTGTTCCGAACATGGCAATCGCCAGGAGGATGGGGTGAGGTCCAACCACTCTGAGCCCGTTCCCCATTCCCCAAAGGGCTCCCACGCCAGAAGCCATAAACATGAAGGCCAGCAAACCATATACCTTCATCATAAAGCGGTTAAGCGAGGCAGCCGTTCGTCTTCCCTCGACAACTGGGCCGGAAAACATGACGGGTTCCATGAAAACTCCTTTCAACAGTCTCCCTCCTCGGGAGACAACAACAGGACAGATCCGAAGACTCGAAACCGGGCAGGATTTCTACATATCGAGAAATCCCTACCCGGTAATCGTGTCTCACAATTTATACTTCCATCTTAAAGCCGGCGACCTTCAAAATCAAGAAAGCGCTACGCTGCCTATATTTCTGAGCCGATGAGGGGCCGATGGACAATCCTCCCTTACAATGATAACATTTAAACAATTGTGGATAAATAATAATTTAATATTTTTCCATTTTAAGAGATATTCTTTCAAGTTTGAGCCATTCCAAACCCGAGGCAATCCGGAGAGCCCATGGCCCTGACAAAGAGACAACGACTTTCAGCTGGAAGTCTCATCCTTTCAATGATCTTCCTTTCTCTCGGCGCATGTGGTGGGGCCATGCCGGGCTATGGGCCGGCCTACGTTCCGGAGTGCACCTGTTGCTGCGGCGGGGGATTCACTCCCTATGCCTACAAGCAGAGCAACCACTCTTCGATCGCCGGTCCACCTGTGGCCACAACCATGCTCCACGATACGAAAGGTCCGATGGCCGATATCTCGGCCAATGGAAAGAGCCAGAAAAAGCAGGGAAAAAGCCCACGGCATTAACAGCTCTCTCGGCCATAAAACCTAATTGGGAAAGAGGAAATGGACTGACTCCTGATGACAGCCCACAGACGATTCGATGACAAAAACAGATGACCGGGAGGTTCTTGTGAACAAAGGCAAGATGGCACGTCTTCTCATGACCGCAATTATTCCGCTGGCTTTCTTCCTCACAACCGCCGGATGCACATCAACAGGGGCGATCGGTCTTCTCTCGAGCAGCGAAACGGAGGCGGACCTGGGCCCCCATGATTCCCATAAATTCCACAGGGTCGGAAGCCAGATTGAGGGAACGGCCTGTCGACACTTCATTCTCGGGCTGATTCCCTGGGGAGACTCGGATGTTGAAACAGCGATGAAAAACGCCTTCAAGAAAAATCCGTCTCTCCGGGCCGACGGGCTGGTCCACGTCACCACAGCGACCTCTCTTTACAACTTTTTCCCCCTTTACAATGTCTATACCCTGACCTGCACAACGGTGCGGGGCGTTCCCGTCCGTTTTGACCATTCACCAAAAGGGAAAAAGGGGACGGACAAGTCGAAGCCCCTTCCCCCTTCCTGAGGATGACCCTGAACCCATGTCCGGCTTCAGAAAGTCATTTCCCCATGGTAATATTCTTTCCGGAACAGGGAAAAGTGGGTCCTATTCGGGGAGAACTTCGTCGTGACAAATGACCAGCTGAGGATCTTTCTCAAGGTGGCCGAGAATCAAAGCTTCACTCAGGCCGGTGAGGTCCTTTTTTTGACTCAGCCCGCCATCAGCCTTCAGATCAAGACACTGGAAAAAGATCTGGGGGTATCACTCTTTGAGAGAACCGGGAAAAAAGTTCTATTGACGGAAGCGGGCAGGCGCCTTCTCCCGCTCGCCCTCTCCATTACGCGACAAATGGACGAGGCCAGGGCCACAGTGCTTCCATGCGCGGGGGGGCCGCAGGGCCATCTCAGGCTAGGTGCCTCGATGACGATCGGAACCTATCTTCTTCCTCCGGTCCTGGCAGATTATCGTCGGTCACATCCCCGAATCACAGGAAGCCTCGCAGTGAGAAACACCCACCAGATACTCCACGATCTCAAGACCTCGGAGATCGATCTCGGGCTTATCGAAGGGGAACCGACCAAGACGCAGGGGTTGTCCCTTGAACGATCCTTTCTCCAGCACGACCGTCTGGTCCTCATTGATTCGGTCTCATTCCCCAAAATCGAAAAAACAGGACCAATTCCCCTCGTCGAACTCGGAAGCCTTCCGGCCATAGGTCGCGAACCCGGCTCCGGAACCCGGCAGATCATCGAAAAGGAGCTGATCGAAAAAGGGTTCCCTCCAGATTTTTTTCAAGTGATCATGACGGTGGACAGTCCTGAAGCCATTAAAGATCTGGTCGCCCTCGGAACCGGAATCGCATTCATCTCCGCCCTGTCGATCCGCCCGGAGGATTCCGGAAGGATCAGGACCGTCCCTGTGGAGGATTTTCAGCCGGTGAGAGACCTTTGGGTTTTTATCCCTCGGAGAAAACTTTCTTCGGCAGCCGACTCGTTCCTGGAGATACTCTTCAGGACAACAAGAAATCCGCCTTAAAAACTCAACCACATAAAATCTCAACCAGGACGATCAGGAATGAGTTTCTCTCCCCCATCGTTCAGAAAGTCCATTGATAAAGCGCTGCATCCAGGATGATGCAAACTGGTTGGGATAGCACCCCAGAAGGACCAGGATCCTGACCACCCTATTTTGTTCAAATACGGGCACAGCCAGGATGGATCGAATCGCGAAACTATCTGCCACTGACTGACCGGCCATTGTTCCCGGACCAGTAAACCACGGCGGTCCGGAATAAACGTCCCCTTTCTTGACCGATTCGAGGAGATCCTTAAGCGCTTGAAAAAAATCACTCTTGTCGGAATTCCATTTAGCAGCAATATTTCCAGTCGAATTCTCCGCTTCCTCCATGACCGTCATATCGTCGGGGTCCAATAAAAAAGAACCTTGTATACCTGGAAGGGCAGAGAGACGTTCCAACTCGTTCCTCGCGACATTTCCCTCAAGCGTTTTTTCAAAAGAAGGGACAGAGAGCACACTAAAGTAGCCATCGATCGTTGCCCTTGAGCCATCAAGCTGAATTTCAAAGTTTTTGTCGAGTCGCCCCTCGATCGCAAGATAAAGATGTAAACGGTCCCGGACGGAAAGCTTCGTGCGATCCAAATGCTCCACTAAAAGCTTGGAATACAGGAACTTCGACCGAAGGAGCAAATTATCCGGAACTCCTATGAGTGCATGAACTTCTCCCAAACGTCGGGAGAGAGAATCGTCATGGCCTTCCTCCATTCGGGGCCGAAAAAGGAATGCAAGATAGTTTTTTTGCCGTTCCTTCAAAGATTTGATTTCTTCTGTCGTGAGAGAACTGAAGATCTCTTTGGCCTCTGGAGTCAAGGCAAGAACTGAGTAAAAATCCTCGACAAAGCGCTCCTGCAATTTCTCCAATTCCGAGGAATGCCGGCCAAGAAGGGTATCGGCATCCGGCCCAAAAGGATCAAACGAAGACTGGCCTTCCTCCTTCTCCCCCGGTATCCCCCTATTCCACCAGGAGTTTTTCTGATGGCGTCGGTCCTTGACCGCGTACATGGAAAGATCGGCCTTACGGATCAACTCATCTCCCTGCACCCCTTCATCCGGGTAGATTGCCACCCCCAGACTCATACCCACCGTCGCACTCTCTCCTGATGGAAGGACGAAGGGAGTCTCGACGGCTTCATGGAGACGATCCAGAAAGGGGACGATCTGCGAATCCGGGGCACCGGGGGAAAGGTCCTCGATCACGAGGACAAACTCGTCCCCCCCCAAACGGGCAAGAAAGTCGGTTTCCCGGAGTCTTGATCGAACCCTCATCGAAAAATCCTTGAGGAGGAGGTCTCCTGCCTCATGACCGTAACGATCGTTGACAGGCTTGAAATCATCAAGATCAAGAACTCCGACGGCAATCGATGTTCCCAGACGAGCAGCCCGGATCAGGACCCGGTCTAGATGGGACTCCAGGGAACGTCTGTTGGGAAGCCCTGTCAGATCATCATGACGGGACTCGAAGGAAAGACGGTCGGCCATCCGACGAACCTGAGTCACATCGCGGTGGATCTCGACAAAGTGTGTGAGAACGCCGTCCTCGTTCCTGACAGGTGTGATCGAGAGATGATTCCAAAAGGAGGAGCCATCCTTCCGGTAAAAAAGAAGCTCACTTTCAAAGGAGTATCCAGAGCGAACCGCTTTTTCCAATTCCTGGGAGACCATGGGGTCACTCCCGACCCCTAGCAGGATCCCGCAATCCCTTCCGATCAATTCTTGGGGTCCGTAACCTGTTATGCTGGTGAAGGCCCTGTTGGAAAAGAGAATTCGACGATCGACTCCCGTCACAACCGCGCCGTCCGAAACAGCCTCCAGGGCTCTGGATAGAATGGAGCGAAATCTTTGGAGCTCAAGAATATCCAGCCCCCTAGACACATTGATCGCCAACTCTTCGAGAATGATCTTGAGGTCCGAAAGCAGGACTTTTTCCTTGCGGTAGTAGACGATGAAGACTCCCCAAGGCTTTCCGCCCCTCAGGACTGGAAGGACACCCCCTGACCGAAATCCGAACTCCCTGGCCCGCTCCTTCCAGAATGAGGTGAGGGCAAAGGTTTCATTAAACTGTGCCGTTCCTGTCCGGAAAGCGATCCCGACGGCTCCCAGTCCTTCGGGATGCTCTTCCCGGACGGAGAACCGGACACCCTCCAGAAACTCTCTTTTGCCTGAGGCGGCGAGGAGGCGGATCCATCCATTCTCATCCGGTACTCCAATGCAGGCCAACTCCAGACCTCCCGTCCGGACCCCGAGCTCACAAAGTTCACGAAGAAGGCTCTCTTCATTCGTCTGGGTCGCAAGAGCCTGATTGGCTCGAGCCAACACAAGATTGAACCTCGATATGCGGGAGTTTCTTTCCTGAAGATGATGGCGTTCGCTGACATCGACGACTGTCCAGACCATTGTCTGGGTTCCGGGAAGCGGGTGGACCGACAGATCGACAAACAATTCCCCTCCGCTCCTTCGAAAGGCTGAAACGTCCGGAATAAGGACCTCCTCCTCAAACTGCATTGTTTCAGGAGGACAGGCTTTCTCCCGAACATGTCCTTCCAGAAAAAGGGAACCGACGGATACCTCTCCAAGTTCAACTCCCTCCAGTCCGAAAATCCTTTGAAACCGGTTATTCACCATGACAAACCGATCATTTTGGACAAGAGCGATTCCGGCCAGAGTGCTGTCGAGAAGGGCCGCCTTGAAGGCCGTTGTCTCTTTTTCGATGCGTCTGTTCCGGACAAGATCGAAGCCGCGAGAGGCGATCCGGGCCAGCTCTTCGAGAAGGTTCCGAACTTCGGGACCAAAGGCATCCGGGTCCCTGTGGTAAACGGTCAGGACTCCCCACGCATCTCCCTCATGACGGATGGGCAGAGAAGCGCTTGAACGGATTCCGAACCGATAGGCGCGATTGACCCAAGGAGCCATGTCCGGGGTGGAGAAATCGTTATTAAAAATGGACCTGTTCTCCCGGAATGATCGACCTGTCGGCCCTTCTCCTTCAGGGATTCCCGACAGGGACGAGATCTTTATTCCATCAAGATATTCCACTTCTCCTGCCGATCCATGAGGAACAAAACATCCTTCCCTGTCGGGCTGACCGATCCAGGCCAGAGAAAATTCGGCATGACGAACGCAAAGATCACAGAGTATCTGGATAAACTGGTATTCATCACGAGCCTCAGCCATGGCCGCTCCCGCTGACGCCAGGAGAACATTCAGCTCGGACAGTCTCCGGATGCGGGATTCAGAAATTTTTTGAGCAGAGATCTCCCGGGAAGAATTCAGGAAGAAATTCTCGTCCCCCACCCTGAGGAGGCGAGCCCGGATTTCTACCGGGATGCAGACCCCATCCTTGCGGCGATGAAGAGACTCGAAGGTCGCGATTTCGGTAGGGGGAAGATCAAGATTGATTCGAATTATTTCAGAGAGCTCCGAGGAGGACCATCGGGCATCCCACTCCGAGACATGCATCCCTATCATGTCCTCACGAGAATAGCCCAGAGACCAGGCAAACGAATCGCTGCACTCGACAAGAATTCCTCGTTCATCAATGACATGGACCCCATCCACCGACATTTCCAGAAAGAGGTTGGGGCTGTCACCGAAAGGACGACGAATCGGAAGACGGGAAAAACTATCGGAAGGACTTTTGGCAGACATGAAATCCCACGCCCCTCTCGTGCAAAAGCCCCCCTTCCGTAACGAACCTTTTTCATATCAGGAAGTTGACATCCTCCCCTTCCTCTCGCTTCGCTCGCCGCGAAAGCGGAAAGGGAGGGGATTCCTTCCTGCCATCTCCCCGGCTCTTCACGGGGATGGATCGGGAGCCTGAATGGTCAGGCCACCGACT
>JAKAAM010000031.1 GCA_021802325.1 Nitrospirota bacterium | reverse complement strand
TCGAATTCGGGGCCCCCCGTTATCTTCTGGTTGATACTCTCTCCCGAAACCAGCGTGTATTGGCACAGATTCCCTGGAAGGATGATCTGGCCCGATGGGCCAAAGGCAAAATCGGGACATCCTCCCCGACTGTCGCATACGATTTGTCCTTGATAGCCCTGCGGCACCATGAATTCGGCCGGGCGGATTTTTTGGCCACACTTCTTCCTCCTTCCCTCCGGCACGAGGTGGCAGGACGTATTGCAAGCGACCAGGGGTTCTTTCGGATCGCGCAACAGGAGTGGAGTCTTTCAGGAACACCGGCTTCGATCCGTCTTCAGGCTCGTCAGGCCGTAGAGGAAGGGCAGGGATCGTCCGCCCTCCAAATCTTGCGACGTCTGGTTCCGGAAACGATCACCCCAGAGGATCGCTACCTGCAAGGACTCGCCTTTCTGGAAGCCGGACACGTTCGAAAAGCCTTGGACATCTTTGATCGGGAAGTACCGAACCTCTCGGACAGTCGGCACGTCCTCCTCCCATACCTCGTGGCCATTCTCGATAAAAGGGAAGGGGATCGGCACGGATATCGGGATTCACTACGTTCTTTCCGGCACCTTTTGGACGGACTCCGGCAGAAACGGGAGAGGGATCGGGGAAATCGACGGATGAATGATCTGCTTCGGACAATCCGTCAATGGTCGGAGGGCGTCCTGAGCGAAAAAGAGAGCCGTCTTCTCAAGAGAATCGTCCAGGCGCGTCTTGTGGACCCCCTGGGGCTTTACTACCAGGGTGTTGCCCTTCTTTGGATGGGACAGTCAGCACAGGGCAAAAAGGTCCTGCGGGACTACCTGGACAGTCTCCCTCCCGAGGAACGTCCGACATCACGGGCTACCAACTTCCTGTCGGAGGACAGGTCCCCCTCTCCCTCTCATCTGCATTCCAGTGAATCCGGAAAACGGACCAATTTCTTGGGGCGGGGGGATGATGCGGCCTTCCTCCCGACGTTTCAAAGGATCGGAACTGATTCAATCGGCGTAGCCGCTTTTTTATCCGTTGATAACGATCCCGACGATCCTCTCCGGATATTCGCCTCTTTCGTGACCAAACCTTTTTCGAAGGGGGAGGACTGACGTGAATCACAGGAACCTAATCGGAAAATGGATTTTCACCCTCTCCTTTCTGACGACGGGTTTCTCGAATGCGCATGCAGAACCGGTCTCTTTCCCGGACCTGCTGTCGGGAGGGGTCGGCCTCAATGAAATCTCTTTGCATGACAAAAAGGGCAACACTGCCCAATGATCCGGTCTCCTCGAATCGTTGACCGGGCTGTTTTTCCTTACGCCGGATTCGAAATCACAGGTCGCGCTGGTGTTCGATTTCAATGTTTGACTGATGCAAATTCCGTCCATTCCGGCCACATATCCGGGAACCGGTCTGATAGGGGAAGAAAGTGTGTTCGGAGATCTCGAATCGCTCCAGGGAGGGATCGGAGTCGCCGGAGAAAAGGGTCCGCTTACGGCGGGTCTCATGTTTGAAGGAGGGGAGATCGTTCAGGATTTCCTTCCCCCAGGCCCCGGGAATCAACTCTCTCCGAATGCGGCATTCCTGGGCTCAATCCCGGTTCCCGTCCTTGGACTCAAGGGTTTTTTCATGGGCCGGTGGAATGATTGGGGGATATTCACCAATTTCGCCGCGCTTTGGCCATTGGGGGCGTTTCGGAATTATGGTGATCCGGAGGTTGCAACGCCCGTCGATCCCGTTTTTTACCGTGGAGAGGTGGGGGCTGACTATTTCTTTCAGCCCAACCGGGCGATTTTTATTTCGATGAACCTTCTGTATTGCTCTCTGGTCGAACTTTTTTGGGGACCAAAAGTCGGCGTGACCTTCTTTTTCTGAATTCGTCCCTTCTCAAAGGACTCTTTCCGGCCAGTCCTGTTTTTCGCCGGTCCCCTCTCCAAAAAACAACCGTTTTCCAAGAATGGGGAAATGAAGGAGAGGATGGTCTGGCAGTGAATCCCGGACACCGTGGACTGTGAAAATCTGTAATAAAAATCCTTCCTTCCCGACCAATATCCGGGGGAGGTATTTCCATGATCGACCACCGCAAAATCTTTTGGAAGAGAGTTACCTCTGATGCCTTTTCTTATTGTTCTTCTGTCAGCTTTGACCCTGATGGGAATTCCCGTGTCCGTAGTTTCTGTCGGTTTTGCCGCCGAGGGCGTCCCGGACACCGTCACGCTGGACCAGGATCCGGGACTTTCGCCCTCCTCCTCCAGACCCGGCATCAGGACGATCCTGTTCCCGGCCCAGGATGTCTTCACGCCTCTGCTCGCCGATCCCCGGCAGCCCACCTCCGCGGTCCAGTTCTTCACTGTGTCAAATCAGGGTTATGGGCAGTTTAATGGGACTTTCGGTGGCGACTTCGGCATCGCACGGTTCGAATCATCCACAGACGGAGTCGACAAATCTCTCCAGGTGGGAGTCATGGGGGCGTCCTTCAGCCGGTTCGGGCTCTTCGGTCCGTCGACTTATCTGATCGACGCCGACTATGTGATCGGACTCCCGATCACCTTCCGGTGGGGAAAGTTTTCGGGACGGATCTTCTTCTACCACGAGAGTTCTCACACCGGCTACAACTTTACTCAAATGACCGGACTTTCCAAACTTTCCGACTTCGGCCAGGAGATCCTCCAGGTGATCCCCTCGTACGACGTCACTCCCCACCTGCGGATCTACAGCGGATTTGCCTACCGGGTCATCAGCCTGGGCTATTATTCCTCACTGGGGGATTCCACCATTGGACTGGCCGGGGTCGAACTGTACTCCGATCCCCTCTCCCCCCTTTTCGGATCGGACGGACGCGCTTACGCCGCCGTTTATTTGGAGTCTCGGGGGATCAACGGATTTATCCCCAATGAGGATGTTCAGACGGGATTTCTCTTCCATCGCCCTGGGTCCTATTTCCAAATCCGCACGGCGATCGATTTTTACAACGGATTCTCTCCGATGGGCGACCTCCTGTTTGCGCGCGACCAATATCTCGCCCTCGGGGTCTATTTCGATTTTTGACGTAATCGGAGTTGGACATCGCCGTAAAACCTGCTTGACTCTGGAGTATAGACAAGGGTTTATCATATAAATATTCTGGAATATTCCTGAAGAATCGCCCAGGGAGAATCGGTAAAAACCGGGCATCACAATTATTCGAAAAAGGAGAGGCTCTCTCAGCTCATCAACATTTCGAAAGGAAGGAACCTATGGAGGGACCTGTACCAGACACGCCTTACGAGTTTCCAAAGGAGCCCCAAAAGGAGAGGGTGGGAGTCGGAATCGGGGCCGCTTTTGTGACGTTGTTCGCCGTTCTTTGCTGTGCCGGCATACCGGCCCTGCTCTCTTTTGTTGGCGCCATTGGTCTGGGAGTCCTGATCAAAAAACATCTCCTTTTTCCCCTGATGATCGCCTCCCTTCTTCTGGGCTCATGGGGCGCCTACAGGTCTTACCAAAACCATCGAAACAACGGGATCTTGGGATGCTACCTCGCCTGTGCGCTGGCGATTCCGTTGGGAATGAAGCTTTACCATCCGGTCATGTATGCCGGCCTAGCCGGACTATTGGTTCTAACGGGAAGCGATATTCTCCGGAAAATCCGGCAACCGGCCGTGTGCGGATTAGAAACTCCGCCTGACAAGAAGAAAAAAACGGATTGCGGATGCGCCTAAGCGGGAGGGTTTCAATGACAAGACAAAGATCGGGATCTTCCGGGGGAGTTCCTCTTGCGGCGGGCTTGTTAGCGTCAGTGCTTTCCGTCGTTTGTTGTATCGGACCCCTTATTCTTGTTTCTGTCGGTCTGGGAGGTGCCTGGGCTACCCGTCTGGCTGCTCTCGATCCTTATCGCCCCTGGCTCGTAACCTTGTCCCTGCTATTTTTGAGTTGGGGGATCTGGTCGACGTGGAAAAAACCTTTTCACTCCTGTGGCATCGGAACCCAGTGCCGGACCCCTGTGGCGAAGGCTCGCTGGATGGTCTGGGGGATTGTGCTTCTCAGCTTCCTGATCCTTGCCTTTCCCTGGTACGGACCATTGTTCCTTCATTGAGAAAGGAGAAAAAATGCGAAGATTCACAATTCCTGTCTTGTTCTGGACTGTGATCGGATTCATGGCTGTTCTTGTCCCTCATGTTTCGCAGGCGACCTCCCCCCTGCTAGAGAAGGTTCGTTTATCGGTTCCGTCAATGCACTGCGAATTGTGTCCGTTCACTGTCCGGAGAGCCCTCGAACGGATTCCCGGGGTGATGCGAGCACAGGCCAGCCTGTCGTCAAAAACCGCCACGGTCTGGATCAGGAAAGGAGACGTCCGGATCCGGGATCTCGAACGGGCCACGGACGAGGCCGGATACCCGTCCTCGCTTCTGTCCGTCCAAATGATCCGGTCTTCAGAATAAGAAAATCAATGGGTCTGGAAAACCCTAAATCCGAAATAGAAGAGGCGTGAAACAAAGAAAGCCCTCTTTCCTGTGGGATTTTCGGTGAGATACACTCTAACCTGAACGGTGAAAACCACAACAGGGCAGGAGGGCCGAAGATCGTGGTAAACAGGGAGCTGTCTGGAATCAAGCTGGAGCGGACGAACGAACGCCTGGCGGGAGAGGGGGCTTTCTGGCCTTCGGGGAGTTCCTGAAAGGGATGAAGATTCCGGACCTGGTCAAACGAAACCGCCGGTCCCGGGCAGCAACCGGGGGTTCGGGCTGAGGGTTTTCGTGGAGACCCTAGTCGGTCTGCTGGACCTGGGGGGACGGCGGCTGTCGGATCTGCGGGACCTTCGGTGGGAGGCGGCGGTCCTAGGTGTGATGGGACAGGAGGTTCTTCCGGACGAAGACACGGTGGGGCAGTGGCTCCGACGGATGGGGGATCTGGAGAAAGGGCCCCCCGGGGGGGATCCATCACCAGATCCGAAGACCCTCGGAAAAAGCCGGATCCCGTCCGGGAGTGACCGGGATTTGAAAACAAGAGACTTTGGAAAGTCCCGGATCAGGTCTAAATCGGATTTAGGGGAAAGTGTGATTCGGAACTCACGAGGAGGGAGAGGTAAATCATGAAAAAGATGACTTTTTATGTTAAGGGGATGACCTGCGACCATTGTGCGAAGACCGTGGAAAAGGCCCTTCTCGAGAATCCCAAAATCCTGTCCGCCGAGGTGTCTTTTGACGAAGGTATCGGAGAGATTGCGGCGACAGAAGAGATCCCTTTCTCCAAACTTAAAAAATCCGTTCAGAAGGCGGGCTACGATCTTGAACCGATCGGGACCGAATCTGTTCGGACACCTCCGTCTCCCGGACCTTTCCCAATGGACTCTCCAAAGCATGTGGTTATTATCGGAGCCGGCTCCGGGGCGTTTGCCGCAGCGATTCGAGCATCAGAGCTTGGAGCGAAGGTGACTCTGATCGAGCGTTGGATTCTTGGGGGGACCTGCGTCAATGTCGGGTGCATCCCGTCCAAGATCCTGATCCGGCAAGCGCACCATGTCCATCAGCCGATGTCCCAACCCTTTGAGGGCATCGTCCCCACTCATCCCGCCTTTTCCGACATCGTTCTAAAAAGACAACGCGAGGAGAGGGTCCTCCAACTCCGCGATGAAAAATATACTCGACTCCTTCAGGGACTCCCCAATGTCACACTTTTGGAAGGTTTCGCCTCCTTTCAGAACTCGCGAACCGTGCATGTCCGAATGCATGACGGAAGCGAACTCCTCCTGGCGGCCGATCACATCCTGATCGCTACTGGGGCACGTCCTTCCGTTCCGAACATCCCGGGACTTTTGGAGACTCCGTACTGGACCTCGACCGAAGCCCTGTTTGCCGACAAGGTCCCCTCCCATCTGCTTATTCTCGGGGGAGGATTCGTGGCGGTCGAAATCGGACAGGCTTACCGGCGGCTGGGTGCCCAGGTCACGATTATTGAAAGAAATACCCAAATCCTGAACAGGATGGAGCCGGATCTGGGGAAAGGGCTCCAGAGTTATCTGGAAGCGGAAGGGATCAGGTTCCTTTTCAATGCCGACCCTCGAAAAGTCAGTTACAGTAAAAACAATGGGAATTTTCATGTTGTCTTTGACGGCTTGAAGTTGGAGGGAGACGCACTTCTTGTGGCCACAGGTCGAACACCCAATACTCGAGATCTATCTCTCGAGAAGGCGGGCGTCCTGACCGATTCCAAAGGGGCCGTCATCGTGAACGAGCACCTGGAAACGAACGTGCCCGGGATCTATGCCGTGGGAGACTGCACCAATCTCCCAAAGTTTGTCTATGTAGCGGCTGCTGCAGGAACCCGGGCCGCGACCAATATGCTGGAACCGGAACCGGTCTCCCTGGATCTCTCCAATTTGCCGGAAGTCATTTTCACGGATCCTCAGGTGGCGGTGGTCGGTCTCACGGAATCGGAGGCCCTCTCCCATGGATTGCATGTCGAGTCGCGAATCCTGTCTCTCGATCAGGTGCCCCGGGCCCTGGCCAATTTCGATACCAGGGGATGGGTCAAAATGGTGGCCGAACAAGCGACTGGGCGTCTGGTCGGCGTACAGATCCTGGCTCCGGAAGGGGGAGAAGTGATTCAGACCGCCGCAATGGCCATTGCGGCGAAACGAACCGTCCGGGAAATCGGAGACCAGTTGTTTCCTTACCTGACGATGGTGGAAAGTCTCAAGCTGTGCGCTCAGTCCTTTCATCGGGACGTGAAGCAACTCTCTTGCTGTGCGGGTTAAAAAGAGGAGCAAAGGAATTGCGCCTCAGGGAGGATTGTTGAATGGAAAAGGGGGAGGAAGAGCGGTTAACCATCGGAAAAGTGGCCAAGTTGGCCGGTGTGAGCATCGATACGATCCGGTTCTATGAACGGAGCAGACTGATTCCTGACCCTCCCCGAAGGGAATCGGGATATCGGGAATATCCCAGGGAGATCGTGTTTCGTCTCAAATTTATCCATAATGCCAAGGAACTAGGATTTTCCCTCCATGAAATCCAGGATATCTTGAGCATCCGAAAGATGCCTGGTCCCAAATGTCAGTCCGTTGAAACACTTGCGGAAAACAAGCTCCTTCGGGTCAAGGAGAAAATCCGGAGCCTCTTGAGGATTCAACAGGCCCTGGAACATCTCATTGAGACTTGCAAGAACCCGGGCCATGTCTCTGAGTGTCCCATCCTGGAAGTCCTTGAACGGTATCAGAAGGAAGAGTCCTTGCTTGAAAAGGAAAAGGGAGGATTAACTTGAAGGATCCTTGTACCATCATAAAGTTTTCAGATCCGGAACGTGTGAAAGGTCAGGTCGCCTCATTATTGCCACGGATGGGGCCCGGCGATAAACGATTGTCATTGGCCCTCTATCGGCTTTTGAGTACCGGCAAGGCCCCGACTCGATTGGATCTTGCCAACGAATCGGGATTTTCTGAAAATGCTGTTCAAGTTTCCCTTGAAACATGGTCAAATCATATGGATATCGACTCAAGGGGATTTATTTTCCATTGTAAGGTTAAAACCACCGGCTTTAGCCGGTCAGCATTTGCTGCCATAATAACCTCCGGAAAAGAACGCCATTCATGGGACCTATCATGCAGTCCGGGAAAAGCATCTTCCCCGCTATCTGGCCGAATTCTGCTATCGGTTCAACCGACGGGTCCGACGGGAAGACCTCCTTCCCCGGTTTGTGTCTGTAGTGGCCAAAACATCGCCACTTCCCTACCGGCTCGCAAAGCTGGTTGAGGATCATGAGCAATCAGGAAAATGTTTGATGAAAGGATCCCAATGGAACCTCCCCAAGGTGAAGATAACCCCACCTTCTCCAAACAACGTGCGGTAAATTTGGATATCCGTCAGGGATTGCGCCTTGTTTTTTCAAGATTTGCTCTCAGGAAATCTGTTCCGACAGCATTGATCGTGGGATTTTTACTGAACTCCTTCAACCAGTTTCCATATTTGTTGAATGGAAAACCATTGGTCTGGTATAAAGTCTGCTTGAATTTTGCGGTACCGTTCGTGGTTTCATCCTATAGTGTTTTTTTAGTCTGTTGAGCCTGTTGCAAAAACAATCTCCCACACTTAATCGCGTAAGATGTTTTGATATAAATATAATTATAGTATACTCATTCCTGGTAGAGACTTAGCGCATACCCTTTTCCAGGATGGTTCCGTGGCCAATTTTTACAAAACGAAGCATCGTACCCAAAGCTTTCTTCTTCCGCCGAACATGATGGACTGGCTTCCGGAGGACGACATTGTCTATTTCCTGATCGAGACGGTGGAGGCCTTGGATCTGTCGGCCTTCGAGCGCTCTTTGGAGAAGGACTCCCGGGGACGTCCGGGTCTTGATCCCCGGATCATGGCGGCGCTGCTTCTCTACGCCTACTGCCAGGGAGAGCGGTCGAGCCGGAAGATCGAACAGCTGTGCGTGCGGGACGTCGCCTACCGGGTGGTCTCGGCCCAGCTTTTTCCGGACCACACCTCCATCGCCCGGTTCCGGAAGGAGCATGGAGCGGCGCTGGAAGACCTCTTTCCCAAGATCCTTCTGCTCTGCAAGAATGCCGGATTGGCCAAACTCGGCCGGGTGGCCCTGGACGGAACCAAGATCAAGGCCAATGCGGCCCTGGACGACAACCGGACGCTCTCGCATCTCCGGGAGGAGGTGAAGGGGTGGATGTCGGAGGCGGAGGCGACGGACCGGGAGGAAAACAGGACGGGAACGGATGACGGGAACCGTCTTCCTTCTGCTCTGGCCAGGAAGGACGAGCGAAAGAGCCGGATCCGGAAGTGTCTGGCCGATCTTGAGGCCAAGGCCGAGCGGCTTGAGCGGGAGAAGGAAGAAAAAGCCGAAAAGCGGACCGAGCGGGAAGAGACCTCCGGCCCCCTTCGGGGTCGAAAACCCAAGGAGGCCCCGGTCGATCCCGACACCCTCAAGGCCAACACGACCGACCCGGAGAGCCGGATCATGAAGAGCCGCAAGGAAGGGTATGTACAGGCGTACAATGCCCAGATCGTGGTGACGGAGGACCAGATCATCGTGGGAGCCGAGATCACCCAGGAGGCCAACGACCAGCATCAGCTTCTTCCCATGCTGGAAGCGACCCGACGCACCCTGAAAACAGCAGGAATGGACGAGACTCCCCGGGAGGTCGTGGCCGATACCGGATATTGGAACGAAGCGGCGATCGCGAAAGAAAAGACGGAAACGACGGAGTTCTTTCTCAATCCCTTCCGGAAGACCCGGGGACGAAAGCGAAAAGAGGGAGGCGAACCGAAGAAAAAACCGCCCACGCCGTTCGAGGAGAAGATGCGCAGCGATCGGGCCCGGGAGATCCTGAAACGGCGAGGCGCCATGGTGGAGGGAGTCTTCGGCCAGATCAAGACCGTCTGTGGAGCGACCCGGTTCATGCGGCGGGGACTTGCGGCGTGTGCGTCGGAATGGAAGCTCATCTGCGCTGCCCACAACCTTCTGAAGCTCTGGAGAGCCGTGAACAAAAGACGAAAAGAGGCAATCTCGTGCCTGGCTTCGGCCTCTTGTCCGGGATGAGGGGAGAATACCCACAGGAGATGTCCATCCCTGGGATCCTCCAAAGAGACGTGGGAGAGTGTTTGGTCCGGTTCTGATCACAGTCTTCCTCATCCCGTTTCGTTCATTCCAGAGGGTTAGGATTGGAGAATGGAATGCCGTTTTTTTACAGGTTCCCGATTTTATTTTCGCAACAGGCTCTGTTGCGAAAACAATTTCAAAAACAATTTTTTCCTTGGAAAAGATCCGCAAGAAAATCATCACAATGAGAAATCTTCTCAAGATGAAAAAATATAGGCTATATCACCCGATTATGTTGAAGATTATGTTTCCTACAGCCAGAACCAGCCACTGAGTGGAGTGTTAGATATCGCCATGATTTCCTCCCGGGAATCTCCGATCGGGACCGAATCCTCATTCCGGCAACAGGACCCCCAGATTCTTGAGACGAAACTCCACGGTCTGGGAGCTTACCTTGTATTCGGAAGAGAGTTTCTCGACGATTCCTTTCCGATCGCGAACTTTCCTCTTGAATAGACCGTCAAGAGACCTTTCCAGAAACTTCCTCGGCAGAAGCAGTTCCGCGGCGAACCCGTTCGCTTCTATTTCCTCGTCGTCGATCGCTAGGCCCGAGACCGAATCCCTGAATCTCACGGTGGGAGTATCGACATACATTTTGCCCTCGTGCAAAAGAAAGTGGCCTATTTCGTGGGCGATCGTAAACCTCTGCCGATGGATATGATGGGCACTGTTTACCCCGATGACAGGTTGGCCATTCCCCCTGTAGAGCATTCCCGAAACGTCGTCTCCGTCTTCATAGGGCTTGTAGACGATCCGGATCCCCAGGGACTCCGCCATCCGATCCACGGGAATGGGCGCGCTTTCAACCCCAAGCTTTTCGAGAAGTCCCTCGGCTTCGGCGATCATCCGATTTTCGACCACACCATTTTTCACCTTAAGACACCCCGTTCATTTTTCGTCGTTCCGCGATTCCTGAAGAATGTTCTGAACCCAGATGTTCTGCCGATCGGAAAGCGCCAAATTCTCCGAATATGCAGATCCGTCATCGGCAACGCCCATTCCGACGCTTTTGGGCAACAGAATCTCCGGGGACACCCCGAGGGCCGATGCGAGCCGATACAGAACAGGAATCGAGACGCTCTGCCTTCCTTTCT
>JAKAAM010000030.1 GCA_021802325.1 Nitrospirota bacterium | reverse complement strand
TGGAGTACCGGGAAGAAATATCTGGACATGACCGAGTACCACGAATGGAAGAAGCAGGAGTCATTCAAAACCTCTTCTCCTCTTGCGATCGTGGAATGACATTGCATGCTTCCATTCTCGGGAAAAATTTACAGCACTTTTAGGACTTGACCTCCCTGATCCATTTCACTCTCCAAGTACTGGAAACTTCCTGTTTGGTCGGATGTCTCCATTCAGAGGTGTACTCCCCCGGCGGGATTTTGTCGCCGGATCCATTCCTTTTGATGGGAAGGGGGAGCCATGAATCATCCACCGTCCCCACCGCTTTCCCGAACGGCCCGGGGAATTCGACGGGGTTCCCGTCTTCGTCTCCCGGGCTCTTCGCCCGGGAAGATCTTGAAGGGGTCGCGCTCTCCCTTGGTCCTGGTCGAGACTGGCCCTTCAGGAAAAACTCCAGCCACTTCGGATCTGCGAGAGCAAGCTTGGAGTCCAGATTGGCCAGATTGGGGAGAACAGCAAAAACCCGAGCAACCCCCCGTCGTCGGATGGCTCTGCAATGTCTGCCCCCAAGACCGAGACCGTGTCCTTTGTGTCCGGTGAGCTGTTCGGCACCAAACAGCGCGACTTGCTGCAACGGCGCAAGAACCGGGTCCTCTTCGATCTGCACCACGGGCTCGATCAACTCGCCTTGGATCGGGACAGGATCATCGACTGTTTCGAGCACTATCTGGCGCTTGAAGGCAAACCCATCATGCGAGCCGTTGCCGAGCAGCGAATGCTGGAAAAACTCACACGCAGCCTGATCGAGGACATCGCGCCATGACTGCCGGCCGGAATCCGCTATAACGACGTCGATGCCATTCAGGCTTTCGAGTGCGTCTGGACGGAACTGATCACGCGCATCAAGGGCGATGCGTGGAAGCTGACCGACAAAGTGTCCGAAACCTTCTCGCAAAGGAATATCCCGGTCTGTTGATCCGGTAGGGGAGACCCCAAGCACTTGGAATCTCTGTGGGACAGCCCGTTGAGTGAGGCGGAGGATGCGAGTCACCCCTCCAGATGGTGGTTTCAGTCCAGTCCTCCCCTCCGTTTTTGGAAGGGCATCCTCCTCCTTTAGAACGCTGCCTTTGGCCGGACGGCTTTTGGATTCCCGGAGCCCGGCTGATAAGATGGAGGGGTCGGGAGGAAGGGGGACACGAACCTTCCTCCTTTCAGTATTGCGAGTCTTGAGACGATAGGAACGGACCTGTTCGGGAGTGTTTTGATGGGGAATGAAGTCACTGCCGATTTTCTGATCGTGGGGGCCGGCATCATGGGGCTCGCGCTGGCCAGGGAGATCAAGGAGAAGGATCCTGCCGTCCGGATCGCGGTGGTCGAGAAGGAGCCTGTTCCGGCGTGGCATGCGAGCGGCCGGAACTCCGGGGTCCTTCTCGCTGGCTTCACCTATACGAGCGATTCCTTGAAGGCCCTCTTCACCCGGGAGGGGAACCGCCTCTGGCGGGACTACTGCCGGGAGAAGGGGCTTGCGACGAACCCCTGCGGCAAGGTGGTGGTCGCCCGGAACGAGGCGGAGGTCGAGGGGATCCGCGAGCTCAAGAGGCGAGGGGACAAGAACGGAGTCGATGTGACTGTGGTGGACGAGAGGGAGCTAGCCCAGATCGAGCCCAACGCCCGAACCTGCGGGATCGCGCTCTGGTCTCCGACCACAACGACCGTCGATCCGGGGGCGGTGGCCAAAAGTCTCGCGGCGGATCTCGCCTCCCGGGGGGTCCAATTCTTCTACGGGACCCCCTACCGGACCAATCTCGGAAACCGCCGGATCCGGGCGGGGGAGACGGTCTTCAGCTACGGCACCTTCGTCAATGCGGCCGGCCTTCATGCCGACCGGATCGCGCGGGACTTCGGATTCGCCCGGAATGTGACGATCCTGCCCTTCAAGGGGGTCTACCTCGAATACGAAGGAGCGACCGCCCATGACCGTCCTGTCCGCACGAACATCGACCCCTTTCCGGATCTCGCCCAGCCCTTCCCGCTTTCTGGTCGGGGTTCACTTCCCGATCAAGGTCGACGGCACGGTCAAGATCGGCCAGATAGCTATGGCCGCGATCCCCGCCTTCTGGCGGGAAAACGACGAAGGGCTCTCCCGCCTCGATCTCCGGGATCTCCCGGAGATCCTGGGGTGGGAGGCCCGGCTCTTTGCCGGAAACGACTTCGGCTTCCGGGATCTGGCCATCGCCGAAATCCGCAAGTAATCCCGGAGCTACATGGCCAATCAGGCGAGGGCTCTCGTCAAGAATCTCGATCCCTCCCGGTTTTCAAGAGGGGGGCGTCCCGGCATCCGGGCCCAGCTCCTCGACACGACATCCCGACGGCTCGTCTCGGACTTTCGGGTGGAGGGAACAAAAAACTCCGCCCCGCCCAATGCATGGACCCGGGAGGGGAGGGAGAAGGGATGCTCACACAATGAGCGGATCTTCTCCGGGGGAGGCCGGGCGGCCATCCGGAGAAAGGGGGGATTTCTCCGGGATCCTGGCCGACGGTCGATGGCGCGGCCCCCACGGGATCGGCCGCTTTGCCACGGAGGTTCTCGCGCGCCTTCCGGGGGTGCGTCTCCTCGAGGGAGGGGAGTCCCTTTTTCTCTCTCCATTCGACCCGATCTGGATCTCGAGAAAGATCCGGAAGGAACGCCCCCGGGCCTACTTCACCCCCGGCTTCAACCCGCCGCTCTTCTCCCCCGTGCCCTTCATCCTGACTCTCCACGACCTGATCCATCTGAAGGTGCCGGAGGAGGGGAGCCTCCTGAAGCACCTCTATTACGAACGGATCGTGAAGCCGGCCCTCTTCAAGGCTTTCCGGGTCCTCACGGTTTCGGAATGGTCGAAGCAGGAGATCCTGGCTTGGTCGGGGCTCCCCGGGGAGCGGGTGGTCGTGGCGGGGATCGGGGTGGGGCCGTCCTTCTCCCCGGAGGGCCCCCGACATGCCTTAGGTTATCCGTATTTTCTCTATGTGGGCAACCGAAAGCCCCACAAGAACCTTTCCCTGCTCTTTTCGGCCTTTTCCCGGGCCCGTCTTCCCCGGGAGTTCAGGCTTTTGCTCTCGGGGAATCCGGATGCGGATACGGGGGATCATTTGAAGCGCCTGGGGATCGAAGAGAGAGTGGTCTTTCTTGGGGCGATCCCGGAGGGGGATCTTCCCTCCGTCTACCGGGGGGCTGTGGCCCTTCTCTTTCCCTCGAGGATCGAGGGGTTCGGCCTTCCGGTCCTCGAGGCCCTGGCTTGCGGGTCCAGGGTCCTGGCCTCCCGGATCCCGGCGGTGGTCGAGGGGGCGGGGGAGTCCGCGACACTTCTCTCCCCCGAGGATCCCGAGGCCTGGAGCGATTCAATGGAAAGGATTGCGGAGACGATTGGGGACGGGAAGGGGGAGGAGCCATGTGAGGGAAATGCCCTCCGGGAAGCGGGTCTCGCCCGGGCAAGACTCTATTCCTGGGACCGTGTCGGGGAGCGGGTGGGGGCGGTGCTCCGGCAGGCGATGGAGGAAAGGGGCCAATGAGGATCGCGGTGGTCCACGAATGGCTCACCGTCTGGGCAGGAGCCGAGCGGGTGCTGGGGGAGATCCTGGGTCTCTACCCGCAGGCCGACCTCCATGTGCTCTTCGACCGCTTGCCCCCCGCTCAACGGGGACATCTTCCGAAGGATCCGTCAGGCGAGACCTTCCTGGGAAGGATTCCGGGCATTGAGAAGATCTACCGGAACCTCCTTCCCCTGATGCCCTTCGCCATTGAATCCCTCGACCTTTCCGGGTATGATCTGATCCTGTCCTCGAGCCACGCCGTGGCCAAGGGAATCCTGACCTCTTCGGGGCAAGTCCATCTCTGTTATTGCCACACGCCGCCTCGGTACCTGTGGGACATGACGGAGGCGTATTTTTCCCGGACTCTCGCGGGCCGCGCGAAGCGGACCGCCGCCTCCCTGTTTCTTCCTTCGCTCAGACGATGGGATCTCCGGGCGGGCCAGAGGCCCGACGCCTTCATGGCCAATTCGCATTTTGTGGCCCGGCGAATCGAATCGATCTATGGGCGCTCCTCCACCGTGATTCCGCCTCCGGTCGACGTCGACCGGTTCCATCCGAAGAAATCCCCCGGAGGGGAGTATTTCGTGACGATGGGACGGCTCGTCCCCTACAAGAACGTCGACCGGATCGTGGAGGCCTTCCGGGGTTCCCCCCACCGACTCCTGGTGATCGGAGACGGTCCGGGACGGGACCGGATCGAGACGCTTATCCGGGGGCAGAAAAACATGGAGTGGATCCCCTGGATTTCCGATAAGGACTGGGGAGGAGTTCTCGAGAAGGCCCGGGCTTTCGTCTTCATGGCGGAGGAGGACTTCGGGATCACGCCGGTCGAGGCTCAGGCGGCGGGCGTTCCGGTGATCGCGCTCGGGCGGGGCGGAGCTCTCGAGACGGTGATCGGGCGAGAGGATTTACAAGGGGAGGCTTTGGGGAAGGGCAGGGAAGGGGAGGCGACCGGCCTCTTCTTCCCTGAACCCACCCAGGAGTCCCTTCGAAAGGCGATCGATGGGTTCATTGCTCATGAAGACGAGTTCAGACCGGAATCGGCCCGAAGAAACGCCGAACGCTTCGGAACCCGGGTCTTCCGGGAGGGATACCGGGAGTTTGTCTCTGTCCACGCCAGGAACCCGGGACCGGTGGGATCCCGGAATCCTTGACTCGGGGACGACGAAGGATGAAAGCGTCCACACTTTCGAAGAGGAGTCGGGGCCGACGCTCTCCCGGGATCTCGCTGTTGGGTTCTCGCGTCTTCTGACTCCTCTCCTTCTGGCTTCGGGAGATCTTCTGGCTCTCTGGATGGCGCTATCCGTCTCCTTTCTCTTGAGGACCCGGGTTCTGGGGCATTGGTTTCCCATGCCGTTCACCCAGACCTACCCGGATCTTCTCGCCCGGATCTGGATCCCTCTGGTCTTCGTGGGGGTCTTCGCCTTCGACGGGCTCTACTTTCGCCGGGAGCCATTCTGGGAGGAGACGCGGCGGTTGGTCCGGTCGATCTTTTTTGCGACCTTGACGGTCTTTGCGATCGTGAGTCTTGGGAAGATGTCGGGGGAGATCTCACGGGCGATCGTCGTGGGAACGGGAGTGATTTCCCTGGTGCTGGTGCCTCTGGTCCGTTTCTGGTGGAAGCCCTTCCTCCACAAGAGGGGGCTGGGGATCAAGAAGACGGTCCTGATCGGGGACAACGCCTGGGGACGCCTTGCCCATCTGGGGCTCTTCCGGGATCACTACATGGGGATCCGGGTGGTGGGGGAGGTGGGGCTGACCCCCCAAACGCGGGAGACACCCAAGAATGTTGCGGGCCTTGAGACGCTGTCCGGCCAGAAGGCCCCGGACGTTCCCCTCCTGGGCCTCCTTCCGGGACTTAAAAAGATCGTGAAGGAGCATGAGATCCGGGGGGCGGTGGTGGCTCTTCCCGAAATGCGCAGAGAAGATCTCGCGCCCATCATCGACTGTGTCCAGAAGCATGTCCTGTCAGTCTATGTGGTGCCGAACATCGCTCAGGTGAACCTGGTCAACAGCGAACTGCTCTATCTCTTCTATGAAGAGATTTTTTTGCTGGGGATCCACAACAATCTGAAATCCCGGGCGAACCGCTGGATCAAGAACGCTTCCGATATCGTGTTGGCTGCCCTTCTTTGCATCCCGCTCGTTCCCCTCATCGGGATAATCGGGCTTCTAGTGGTCATCGATTCGCCAGGTCCGGTCTTCTTCTCCCAGGTCCGGATCGGACCGAGAAAGAGGCCCTTCCGGATCATGAAGTTCAGGACGATGGTGGAGGGGGCGGAGGCGAGGCTCGAAAAAGTTCTGGAGGACAATCCCGACCTCAGGAAGGAGTTCGAGGAGAAGCAGAAGCTCGAAAACGACCCCCGGGTCACGAGGGTCGGGAAGTTTCTCCGGAGGACCAGCCTCGACGAGCTTCCCCAGATCTTTAATGTCCTTCGGGGGGAGATGAGTCTCGTGGGGCCAAGGCCCGTGACGTCTGAAGAACTCTCAGATCGCTACAGGGAAAGCGGGGAGATCTACGCCCTGGTCAAGCCGGGGATTACCGGGCTCTGGCAGGTGTCGGGACGGAGCATCCGAGGGTACGAGATCCGGATCCGGCTCGATCTCTGGTATATTCGGAACTGGTCGATGTGGCTGGACCTTGTCCTTCTGGTGAGAACTTTGGGGGTGGTGTTGAGAAGAAAGGGATCTTGGTAGGAGATGTCGGAAGAGGTAATTGAGGAAGATCCTGCTTTGACGGGACGGGATCTCCAAGTCATGAAGCCATCGACGACATTAAAAAAGGCTATGTTTCCTATTCCTGTTGCAGTTCATGGCGACCGAGGGATAAAGTCAACCACAGTGTGGAGTTGAGATGCTCTCCAAATGTCTCGATCATGCGACGCCAGCCCAGATAGTGGTCCAAGTATTTGGTGGCCACCCTTTGGGATTGTCTCATGCACTCTTTCAGCCGCGAATGGTAGGCGGAAGGTACTGGATGTGGTAGACGCCGCCCAGGACTCTGATCCCCTTGCTCAGGTTCACCACCCGATGGGCCACACCTATCTCCCGAGCCGCCAATGCGATGGGGCCTCTCCCTCCCTCCTCCGAGCAAAGGAGCGAATCCCGGGTAAGAAGGGGGCTCAGCACCCTTTCGATCTCCCGATGGTTGTCCTTCGGAAGAATCGCATTGGAAGTCGCGCCCGACCGGTCCGGGACCACCAGGACGGGAACCTGTTCCCGGGAGAGCCCTCGTTTTGTGGGCCGTCCGCCCCGTTTTCGGGGCCGTCTCGGGAGTTCGTCCCGTTGCCCATTGTAGGATCTCAAGAACCAGGTTTCGTCGGTTTCGACAATCCC
The DNA here is from genome assembly GCA_021802325.1 of Nitrospirota bacterium. The sequence continues at coordinate 3,959 of JAKAAM010000030.1, read as the reverse complement.
GCTTTCTTTCCGGGCTATCAAGCAGGTAGGCAAGGCCAGGAACCGGTGTTTCCACAGAAAGGCGGTTTTCGTGTTGATCCCCCACCTCCAGGCCGCCTTCCGGACCGATTCCCCCTCGCAGAATTTCTCTACGAAGAACATCCATCGGTCCTTGTGGTGAAGACCGGCAAGGGGCGTTTTCGTCAACGCACTGAAGATACGGTCCGGAAGCGCTAGAGCCTAGCGGCCTTTCCCCACGGCCGGATCTCCGGATGGTGGCAATGGGAACATGTGGTGGGGGTTCCCACTAACGAGCCGATATCGGCCACTAGGTCTTTCTTGTCTCGACGCTCGCTCACAGCTTTCAGATCATATCTCTGCACCGATGTCATAGAGAAATAGCTCGAAGACATAGGTGGAATATGGATTTCTTCATGGTAATCACCTACCGGATCAGGTCTACATCTAATCAGGAGGTTTGCAACACAAAAGGGAAACATAGCCAAATAGAATAAGTTGCAGTCATCACGCCGGTTCCTCATTCGCCGCTGGAACAAGGCACAGATTCATGCTATACGCAAACAGGGTTTGATCGTACGGATGAAAGTGCTCAAACGAAGGCTATACTTGTGAACCCACACGCTCCTGCACCCATTTCGCCATCTTCGCTTGTCCGCAGTCTATGGACTCATCGAGGTCTTATCCTCCAGATGATTCAGCGTGAGGTGGTTGGGCGTTATAAAAGATCAATCATGGGGCTCATGTGGTCATTCGCGAACCCTATTTTGCTACTAGCCATGTATACCTTGGTATTTTCTGTGGTATTCAAGTCGCGATGGGGTATCGTACAGCCAGTAAATAGGATGAATTTTGCAATTCTTCTATTCATAGGGATGATCATCCACAGCCTTTTTTCGGAGACACTGATTCGAGCGCCTAACCTCATTGTGGCGAATGTCAGCTATGTCAAAAAAATTGTCTTTCCTCTCGAAATTCTTCCCGTCGTGGTCATGGGTGCCTCTGTCTTCCATGCGATGGTCAGTGTATTGGTTTTGGCCGGTGCTCTTATGCTAATCAATGGCTTTATCCCGTGGACGGCTGTGTTCTTTCCTCTCATACTGCTGCCTTTGATTGTCCTCGTTTTCGGCATCGCCTGGGTGCTCGCATCTCTCGGTGTTTTCCTGCGCGATGTTGGCCAACCCATTGGCTTGGCGATGAATATTCTGCTCTTCGCCTCACCCGTGTTCTATCCAGTGTCAGCCTTGCCCGCACATGTTCGCCCCTGGCTGATGCTGAATCCTCTAACATTCATCATCGAGCAATCTCGCGCCGTTTTGATTTACGGGCAGCTTCCTCATATACTTGGCTTTTTGATCTACTCGCTTATTTCCTTGGCAGTTGCGTGGATTGGTTATGTCTGGTTTCAAAAGACACGGAAAGGATTTGCGAATGTCCTCTAACGACTTCGCCATCCATGTGGACAGTGTGTCCAAACGCTTCGAGCTCTATTCCCATCCCAGAGACCAACTTAAGCAGCTTGTGCTACCACGGCTTAGGCGGCTAACAGGACAACCCGAGCGAAAGTATTTCAGGGAATTCTGGGCACTTCGTGATATATCATTCGAAGTGGCTAAAGGCGAATCGTGCGGCATCGTCGGTTTGAACGGCAGCGGTAAAAGTACGTTGCTCCAGATCATCACTGGCACACTGAATCCAACCCTGGGCCAAGTTTTGACGCAAGGTCGCATCTCAGCACTGCTAGAATTAGGATCCGGCTTTAATCCAGAATTTACTGGCCGCGAAAATGTATACATGAACGGTGCATTATTTGGCTTCAATCGACAGCAGATAGCTGACAGACTTGATGATATTCAGATTTTTGCCGATATTTGTGACTACTTCGATCAGCCTTTGATGAGCTATTCCAGCGGTATGCAAATGCGGTTGGCTTTCGCAGTAGCCACATCTTTTGAGCCAGACATCCTAATTATCGATGAAGCCCTGGCAGTAGGGGATGCATATTTCCAGCAGAAATGTTTCCATAAACTTGAGAAGTTCAAAGAGAGTGGCGGCACCTTGCTCTTCGTTTCGCACGATTCGAACGCGGTAAAGCATCTGTGTGACAAGGCGTTACTGATTAGCCATGGCCAAGCTATTAGCTATGGGCTGCCCCGCGATGTTATTGACTTGTATCAGGGTCTTATCGCACAGAAATCTGACTCGAGCGAACGCGAAGTCGTCGTGACACAAAATGCACCCGCTGCTTCTTGGAAGAAAGCTACTACGGTGACAACCAACAACGAGGCTGATCTAATCGATTTCAAATTGCTTGGAGCATATTCTCAGCCGGTCACACAGCTGGAAAGTGAAACTCCGCTCACTGTACAATACGTAGTCAAGCTGCATAAATACTTCGATAGGCCAGCCTTCGGTCTGATTATACGCGACCGCATTGGCCGCTCAATTTTCGAGACCAGTACTTACGCCATGCGGATGGCAGAGATACCCATTCCCGCAGGCACACAGGTGTGCGTACGTTTTCAATTTAATTTTAATCTCAGGGCTGGACAGTACTCGTTTTCCATTGGAGTTGCAAATAGGGGATTCGCTCGTAGTGAGTTCGAGGAGTACAGCCTTCTAATGCATGATGTCGAACAACTGCAGGTAATAGAATCGTCGACTGCTGCTTTTTATGGAGGCATCTTCAACATGAATCCATCAGCATACATAGAAATTTTGGAGGGAAATCATGCAAATCCCTTCCTCTCACATTGAAATGCAGTTTCAGAGGATTCTCGAATTAATGCACATACAGGCCGAACGACTGCAACACCTTGAGGCCATGCTTACTGAGAAATTTCTGACACCTGCTGATTTAGTAGGACTGAATACTCACTTTCGTCGAAACATTCTACCAAACGACGATTCGGCGATCCAGAAAAACTTGGTATCTATGTGGCGATTGGGTGCACCAAAATTATTGGAACCATCGGAACTTATCGCAAGTGGTTTTCGGGTGTTTTCGCAAAATGATGAAGACGGTATTGTGCTCCGGCTTTTTACCCACATCGGATATACTAACCGCTACGTTATAGAAATCGGTAGTAATTGTGATGATTCTGATATTGGCATTCCGGAAAACCTTTCGAGCAACCTGATCGTCAATCATGGATGGCACGGCTCAATTATTGAAATGGATCCAACGGAATGCGACAGGATGCGATTCTTTTTTGCAAGAGACCATGCTACTCGCCACTTCCACTGGAAAAATACTAATGAGACCAGTTATTATTATTCCCCCAACATCATCCAACAAGCCGTGGATCCGGAAAATATCAACCGCATTCTTATAGAGGCAAGTAAGGAGCTTGAGCCCGACTTAATGGTTATCGATATCGACGGTGGTGACTACGCAGTGATACAAAATCTGAAAGCAGTGAAGCCGAGGGTGCTGGTCGTTGAGTTCGAGAAGCGATTTAGGGAAAATTACAGCGTAGTCCAGGTCGACAAAGCTTCCTTCAGCCAACGCTGGCAACAATCCGGGGCTGCAAGCTTGCTTGCTTGGGAAAAACTATTAGGTTCGCGCGGCTACAATTTGTGTGCTATCAATTCATGCGGTTTCAATGCGTTCTTTGTCCGGTCCGATATTGCAGCGGGAAAATTATTGCCATTGAAAGTCAACGAGGCATTTGACAACCATCCCATTTTTTCACAATTAAGTGAAGATTTCTGGTTAACTCCAGACGAAACTTGGCAAGAGGTCTAAAAATAAGGCTATGTTGGAGGGTAGACGGGCCCATTTCTGACTTCACAGTACTAATGAGTTGTAAATTTATAAATGTTGGCTATGATCCCTATTCCTGTTGCAGTTCATGGCGACCGAGGGATAAAGTCAACCACAGTGTGGAGTTGAGATGCTCTCCAAATGTCTCGATCATGCGACGCCAGCCCAGATAGTGGTCCAAGTATTTGGTGGCCAC
>JAKAAM010000003.1 GCA_021802325.1 Nitrospirota bacterium | reverse complement strand
GACTCGCTGGTGACAGGTATGCCTCTCTTTCCTGTCATTGGTCAGACTTAAACAGAGGCTAAGCATGTAGCGGTTCTTGGCGGACTGTTTCCGGACGCGGGTTCAATTCCCGCCGCCTCCACCATTTTTTATGATTATTTTTTAATGACTTACGTTATTACCCATTTTCTTCTGTCACCGTTTTGTCACCAAATGAAGCGTTTTTGCTCCCGAACTGTGATCCGATTTCATTGGCCCGGTTTCCGACAGCCGGGTCAATGGAAGGGATCCATCTTCCGTATCTTTTCCGAATCATTCCCCAATCGGCATGCCCCATTTGTTGCGCCACCCACATCGGGTTCTCTCCTGCGGAAAGCAGAAGGCTCGCATAGGTGTGTCGCGTCTGGTAGGGGTTTCGATAGGCCACGCCAGCCTTTCTCAGGACGCTGGCCCAATGGTGATTGATCTTGTTGTCCCCACTCCAGGGCTGTCTGGTAAGAGGATTGGTGAAGATGCGTCCTCCTGAAAGAAGACTGTGTTCTTTCTGGGCCTCCAGGGCCTTGCGGGCCTGATCGAGAATCTTCACCTCCCGCTTGCCTGCCTTTGTTTTTGTTTCCTTCACATGGCCCCGGATGAAGGCTCTCCGGACGCAGATCACATTGCGGCCCCAATCGATATCCCCCCACTCCAGTCCGATCAGTTCAGACGTTCTCAGTCCGCTCCAAAAAGAAAACTGGATGAGGTTTTGCAGGGGTCCTTCGCAAGCATCCAGAATTTTCCGGATTTCCTCCAGAGAAAAAGGCTCCGGCTCGCTGGTGTCGATCGAGAGACTCCGGATCCTGTCCATCGGATTTTTCTCGATAACTCCATCCTGGAAGGCGTCTCCGAGAACTCCCCGAAGGGGGGTCAGAATGTTGTTGATCCGTTTGTTCGAACATTGAAGGGTGGAGATGAAGCGCCGGATTTCCGTGGTGGTGACTTTATCCAGCGGCAATTCTCCGAAAAAGGGGATTAGGTGGTATTTCGAACAGGACCGGTAGTCCCGGAGGGTGGAAGTAGCCGTACTCTTTTCCATGTGGCCCAGCCAAGTTTCCATCGCTTCCCGGAAAGTCGGGATCCTGTTTTCCGGAATCGACTTGAAGTATTTGGACGGGTCAAAGGTCTGCTGGGCGATTTCAAGGAGGATGGTTCCCCGGAGCCGTTCGGCATATTTGAGGTTGGCCTTGGTGGGTTCAAGTTTCAGTGTTTTCTGGAAGCGTTGGCCATGCCAGTAGAAGCTGATCTGGATCCCGTTGCCGCGAACTCGAATTCCGCTCCCTCGACCCATCGTTCGTATGCCTCCAGGTTGATCAGGATATGATTGTCCGGGGCCTTCTCAAAATGGACGCCCTTGAGCCAAACTCCGGTCTGGATCTTACCACGGACCCCGGCCGGAGTGTACCCGGTCAATGCGCAGAATTTCTCGATGAGGACCCATCGGGTCGAGACAAGGGCAATCATCCTTTTAAACCTTTCCCCTCACCGAAGACTCGACGACCACCCGGCAACCGGGAACGGAGAATGCTTCCTTGAGCGCCCTGGCCATTCCGTTCAGCGCCGTCTGGTTGACTTCCAGAAGCCCGATCGGGGCCCGTCCCTGCGCGACAGCCTGGACGAGCTGGGGCAAGCTCACCACCTCGGCTTTATAGATTTTTGTGACGGAGAGCCCTTCCACTTTCGGGGCCTGCGTTTCGATCTTTGGAATCACCACCACGGGGGGAGCAATGGGAGCTTCCAGGATCGCGGCCGCCATCTCGGAATTTCCTTCCTGAGAAAGGCGCTCAGCTTCTTCGAGACGCCGGTCTTCCTCTTCCTTCCGGGCCTGCTCTTCGGCCGCTTTCCGGAGCCGGTCTTCTTCCGCCTTGCGTTTCCTCTCCTCTTCGGCGTGAAAATCCCCGATCTTCCGGTCGATGATCTTCTGGGCCTGCTCAACCGGTTCCATGACTTTCTTTTTCTGGGCCACGGCTTCCTTGTGAGCATCAAACGCTTTCCGGCAGATCGGATCGAAGGTGTTGTCAATCTCCTTCTTGATGGTTCGAAGGGTGAGTGTGAATTCAGCCGCTTCTTTGAAGGTATCCGTATCCGTGATCTGGATCCGGTCTGCCTTTGCGGGCAGAGAAAGGGCCTTTTCTTCGACTTCCACGATTTCCGCCGTTGGTGTTGTCATTTCATCTCCTTTTTGAGTTGATAGACCTTTAGGACTGAGAGCCACGTCGCCGAATCATCGATGCTCCGGTAGACTTCCACGGAATATTTCCCGTCCTTCTTAAGATGCACTCCCCAGCACTCCCAGGCCGGGATGTTGAGTTCGTACTTGACCATGAGCGCATAGGCCGCCAACTGGAGCCTATGCCAAGGCTGCGGGGGGCCGCTCTTGATGTCCAGGAGCAATGCATTGATCTTGTGGGTCTTCCCGATCCGGTCGACCGTTCCCGCGTACCCCTGCCTCGAATACAAGGACTGCTCGATATGGGAGGGGATGAACCCCGTTTCCTCCCGGAATTTTTTCCAGGCCTCCAGATACCCAAGAAGCTCTCCCGGGATGGTATCGTCCTCCATCCCGGTTTCGTCCCAGAACTGTGTCGCTCCATGAACGAGGGTTCCCCGCTCCGCATGTTCCGGCGTGAAGAAGGACGTATCGATCAGCCCGACTTCTTTCAGGATCTGGGTCACGCTCGGGATGATTTCTTCTCCCACCTGGTAGGTATGGGTTTCTGGCTCGAAGGTGAGGTCCTTCATACCTCACCGTTCTCCTGAGCATCCCCGCGCCCTTCGATCCAGGCGATGAATTCCTCGTACTGATCCTTGCGGAGCTTGTTCGAGGATTCGATGCCGAGTTCCGAAAGATGAGCCTTGATTTCGTCATTGGAGACGCCGTTTTCCCGTGCGATGGCAAAGAGCCTCTTGCGCTGCGGGTCCGAGATGTACTGATCATCGGGGGTGTGAAACGCGCCCTGATCTGGCTTTGCCCCGCTATCCTTCGCAGGACTGGCCGATCCATTGGTCTTTCCGTGGTTTCCAAGCGTCTCCGGGTCCATGTCCTCGATGTCCTGGGTGAAGATATCGCTGGCCGCCAGACACGTCAGTGTGGCATCGACCAGGGCTCTCTTCTTCGCCATCTTGAGGATGGTGTTGGCCTGGTCAGCCGGGTTCGTCCGGACCTGCTTGATCTTGTCCACCTTCCCGTATTTCTTCGAAAACTTTGTGCGTCGCTGGTCGACGGGAGTTGCCTCAAATTCCTCATCGCAGACCGCCGCTCTCCATTTGTATTTCTCCTCAAGGGAAGAACACTCCCCCACGCCGGATCCGACAAACCGTCCGTCGAAGGTATTGAGCTTGACCTTGACCCGGTATCCGATCGCGTCCTGCAGGAAGAGGGGTTCAACCTCGACCTCCGGGGCCAGACGGAAGGTCATCATCAGCTTTTCCGCGCCGGCCTTGAGCAGGGTCGGCTTGTCACCGGCTCCCGGGATCTTCCCGAAATGCTGTCCTTCCTGCATGACGGTCTTCATTACTTCCTGGATCCGGTTGACCTGGGCCCGGATATCGACCGCTGTCATCGGTGGTGCTGATCCTTGGACTTCGATTTCGGTACTCATGCGGATTCTCCTTTTCGGTAAATGGCTGGCCTCGTTTCGATGTCGCACGGACGGCAACACCCCATTTTCTGGATGAAGCTCCTTTCGTCGAAAGGACGCTGTTCGTTGCAGCCGGGACAGCGGGGTTGCCGGTATTTCATCGTGATAATTCCTTCCTTTCGAAAAGCGTCCACGTCCACATATTCTGCAAGACTCATTGTTTGACTCCTTCAAAAGTCAGGTGGGCAAGCCAAGCGGCGTCCAGCATCAGAAGGACAGCCGCGAGCAGGATGACGAACACTGCGAGCGCGAGAAAGGCAATCATCGGGACGGGAAATTCCACCGGACGCACTCTCTCCATTTCACACGTGAGACAAAGGCCAGATTCGGAGCGCGGTGCGCAGCAAGAGGGGCACACCCACACTTCGGTCCCGGGATCTTCAAATTTCTCCATCGTCAACACCTGTCCCACTTCGCCAGGAGCGCGATGAACAGCAGAATCAAAAGGCCCCTCAGAATCCGATTGGCAATCCGTTCGCTGTATAACCAGTTCAGGAAACGATGAATGCGATTCATGGAAGCCTCCGGCTCACGAGTGTCAGAAGTCCATGAGCCGCAAGAACGTGCTCCCGGATCTGCGGATCGTCGGAAGCGATGAATTGCACTTTCGCCGCTCCCAAGTGGGCGAGAGCCTCTTTGATAAGGTCTTCCGAAGGTACAGACGGCAGTTCGTTTGCCGGTTCCAAAACCAGAAAAGGGTGAGGGCTCATTGTTTCCCTCCCTCCTGGGCGCACAAACGGGTCAGAAGGGAGGCTTCAAGCGTCACCTTGTCCAGTTCCCCCTTCAGTTTTGCCGAGATGTATTTCCGGATGGCGGATGCGGGCATTCCGGTGTGTTCGGACACTTCCTCCAGGGTCTCCTTGAATTGCTTCTTCAGCTCGTTGAGTTCCGAGAGTTCTGTCATGAGCTGGTGTTCGTGCTCGGGTTTCATTTTTTCTCCTTGAGTGGATTCCCCTCCCGTCTGGGCCTCCCAGATGCCAATTGGAGTAGAGAGTTCTCCGCATGGCCATGAGGAGCGAGAGGTCTCCCCACGGGAGACCCGGAGAGGAGGGGAAACATAATTGCCGGATAAAATCCGCTAGAAATAAGTGACCGGGTTATTCCTCACCGCCCGCGGACCCTGTACCATTCCGCGATTCAAGGGCTCCTCGAGGGAGCGGTTGGAACTGGGAGAAATATAGCAAATTGCTATTAACAAATCAATAGCAAATTAATATATTGGGACAAGAGGTGGAGTGGGTAGCGGGAAGTTCCGAAAGGGAAGGTATAATCTCCGGCAAAGAATCAGTGCGGATAAAAAGCCAAAGAGGAGGAAAACGTGTCTGGAATGAGACTCTTACTTGTTCCTATTTTTCTCGTACTTTTTTCAGGATGTGCCACAACGGCCAATTACAACAAATCGGTGACCGACTGGCTGGGAAAACCGGAGAAGGATCTCTTGGCAGCATGGGGAGTGCCGACAGGAACCTTTTCGGGGAAAAAATTTCATGTGGACGAATATCTCCGGGAAGGTACCCCTACCTTTGGAGAAGCTTTTTTGGCAGGAATGGCTTCACAAAGTCATACGACTGGCTCTTTTGATGCTCAGGGAAATTTTCAATCGACGACCCAACCGGGAGTGATTTTACACTTCTCGTGTAGAACGGACTTCTTTGTTGATGATCAAGACGTTATCCAACGGGTCACTTTCCATGGAGAAGGATGCCATCGGTAATTGGCACCAGAATTTGTGCATAGACGAAAGTTTAAAGGGAAATGAGGACAAGGGGGAGGGGAAAATGATTCAAAATGATTTGTAAAATTATAATCCAGGATAGTTGACAAAAATATCCTGGGTATTTATTATTTGAATTATTATCGACAAATAAATATTCCAGGATTAAAAATTAAATGGAGGATGTAAAATGGACGACTTTGAAGAAAGACTACCAAGACCTTTGACGGGGCTCAGCAACCTGGATGATTTGATGGGAGATGGAGACACTTCAGGGAAGCCTTTTAAAGTATTTATTGGTCATAACTTAGGAAATAGAATTTTTGTTTTTACCATTCCAATGTATGAGTTTTTTAGCCTGTCTGAGGTTGCAAATGAAAGGGGGGATGATGATGACGATAGCCTGGTTGCCCAGAGACCGTTGGATGAAAATCATGCTCATAGTTTAGCTGTTTATATATTGAAAGGTTTAGTTTCTTCTGCCATTCAATGGAAGGAAAGAGGAAAAAAGCCAAAACTTTCTATCTTAGAAACCTTCAGAGACCGCCTAGGGAAACAATCTTACCTTTCCCTTCAACCGATTGTAGTCAACATCCGAGATTGTGGACCCGAAGGAAGAAGCATTGTAGGTGAAAGAATGGTTGTTAATGGGGTTGAAACGGCTGCGTATAAGATCATTCTTCAGCAGAAAGATATTCTCTGGGTAGTTGATGGACAGCACCGAAGGTATGGGATGCAAAAAGTGTTTGAGTTTTTGGACGAAGTTACGCGTAGTAGAAAATATCCCAAAAAAAAGAGCCTTTATCCACATCTTGGAGAAATTGAACTGACCTCGGAGGAAATTCAAGGATGGCAGGTGTGCATGGAAGTGGCGCGGTCGTTTTGTACTGTAACTATTGAGGGCCACCTTGGTCTTGGGATCGAGGAAGAAAGACAGTTATTCTATGATCTCAATAGTCTGGGCAAAAAGGTTCAAGCAGCTTTAGCGCTTCAATTTGATAGTTCCAATCCGGTTAATCAATACATTAAAGAAGTATTGATTGATGATGGCGACATAGGTTTAGAAATAATCGACAAAGACAAGATCGACTGGGATGATGATAAGGGAGAGATGACGAGGAAGGATCTTGTCGCAATTAATGCCATTCTTTTTTTAAACAAAACCAATATTCGACAGGCAAAACCCCTAGAAGTTGAGGAAAAAGAAGAGATAGCAACAAGGTTTTGGAAGACCATCATCCAGATTCCAGGATTTGGGAAGTCAGGGGCTAAAGCTACTACTGTCGCTGGTCAACCTGTGGTTCTCAAAGCTTTGGCCAAGTTGACATATCAGTTTGGCTTTTCTCGATCCGCTGATCCAGAAATACTTGAGAAATTCCTGAATGAAATTCTCACGATTGATTTCTCTCACTCCAACCCCATGTGGAGATACTACGATCTGACTGAATCTGAGCGACAGCAGTTTAACCTTTCAAACCTGAGCAGCTATCTGCCTTCTGAGACGGAAGGAGCCAACAGGGATCTTGGAAAGTATGATAAAAATGCAGGTGTGATGAGATTTGGAGCGAAACACAATGATATCTCTCCAATTATTGGAGACATGATCCGCTGGAAGCTTGGGTTACCGAACAGAAACGAAGAAAAAGAATCTTAAAACTTTCCTTAAAAACGTTAGAAAAATGTGGCACGCATCGGGTTTTAAATCCCGGTGCGTGTTTTTTAGTGATACTTTAAACATTAACAGGCATCTCATCCCATGTTCGGCCGAGAAGTAATCTCCCCGTCTTCTTCTTTTGAACTCCTCCCCATTGCTTGAAGAAAAATGGAACTCTGGATTCCTGGCATTGCTCTAAGATTTCGAGAACCCACTCTTCTTTCATGGGTCTCGAGCCAGGCCCGGATTCTCCTCCAACAATCACCCAATCAATATCGCTGAGGTCAAGGTTTGGAATCGGCCCCAAAAGGGGTTCAATCGACAGGAACTTGATCTTAGCCCTCGTTTTGCGAAGGTCATTCACCCTGGAAAGATAATCCCTATTTTCGATACTTACACCCATCCAAATGTTTTCGGTCCAGTTGAGTTCTGAGCTTATTGTGGCAAGCCTATCGGCCCTCTTTGTCAGAATCTGGAAGGTGTGCCAGTGGGCCTGATTCATTATTTGAAAAGTGTTCTTTATGAATTCGTCAGGGATTTCTTGAAGAAAGAGATCGCTCATAGAATTCACGAAAACGACTTGAGGTTTTTTCCAAGAAAGGGGAAGGGTAAGGGAATCAGGGTGAAGGGTCGGAGCGAAACCATTACGATATTTGGCAACACCCATTTCCTTAAGACGTGCGGCCATTCTTTCAGCATAGCAGTTTTTGCATCCTGGACTGATCTTGGTGCATCCAGTAACGGGGTTCCAGGTAGAGTTTGTCCATTCGATAGCAGAATCAGTAGACATGACATCTCCTCCTAGAAGTCAACAGAAATCGACCAAAGTATTTTCCGAAAACGAATTTTTTCTTCGCGTTTTTCCGTCCGATGTGGTCGGTCTCACAAAAATTTTATTCTCCTCTTCGGCTATCTTCAAGGCTTTGATCATATGCTTTCGAAGAAAAATTGTCTCATCTTCCACATATTGTTGAATGGTTCTAGAAGGGACACAAGTACATCCACCAAATTTTTGTAAGATATCGGATTGCAGACTTCTGATCTTTTGTTCAAGGTCGAAATCTCGAAAGATCGACTGTTTTCTATGGGAAGCATCGGAAAAAGAAAAGTCTCCATTTTCGTCGATTCTCCACATGGCCTCTTTCATCTTTATGTGACCTAATCTGTGGTTGCTGGCAAAAAAAAGAAAAAATTGTGTACGATCTTGTTTGTTTTTCATCTCAAAAGGAAGAACAAATTTGGCTACACCTCTTAAACGGTCTTCATACATATTTCTCAAAGAAATTACTCGATTTTCAGAATGAATGATCGAATGAGTATCGTCAGATCCCAATAATGCATAAATATGAGAACGAATTCCATCTTCGGGATGTTCAAGCCATCGATTGATGGAGTCAACCATGAAGTTAATGAAAACTTCACATCTTTCAAAAGAAAGGAGTCTTTGAATGAGGCTGAAAGGAACATCCTTGAATCCGAAAGGGTCTATAAAGGCAAATATAGGGGACGGTGTGAAACTATTTCTTTCGAGATAATCCAAAATTGAAGATAGAATATTGGCAAAGCTTTCATTTTTGATCGATATTTCAAAGGAGGGCGGAAATTTTAATTCAGCGATCTCATTCTTGAGATATTGGAATCTTTCTTTATTTTCTTCGACGAATTGGAATAAAATTTTCGACGAGATACCGGATTTAATTGCGATATCCAGTGCAATCAAGGGAGAGCCGGGTTCGCCATGGAGATATCTTCCAGGCCCCCCAAATCCATCAATAAACCCAACCTTCAGGTTGTTCCTTCCTAAGATCTGAAACCAGGCCTTCAGGTATTCAGAGAGAATGGCATGTTTTGCTTTGGTGTGAGGCTCTATCTCCCATAAAGGAGGGGAAGGAGTGGGCATAGAGAACTCCTTTCGATGGATTGATTCCATACCAAAATCGATCATGGATTTTCATGCGATCCAAACCAGTGCTGCATGTTCGAAGCCCGCTTGTTCAAGTCCCAAAGGCTGCCCACCGGCTCCCGTACAGATTTCAAGTGAAGAGAACATTGTTTCTTCAGTATTAAAAATATAATAAATATTATTAATTAAGACATTAAAATCCGTAAGGGGCAGCGTATATCCGAATACCAATTGCAGATTGATATTCGTTCCGTATATTTATAAATGGAATCTTTTGAAGACTTTGATTGTAAGGCCATGGGTCTCTAATGAAAAGGTACTCAATATAAGGTATCCCCCCCTTCATCTTATAAACGGCGTTATAAACGGCGCCAGTAATCACTACTGCATGTCCTATCGTTGAGTTTGCCGGTTTCAATCCCAAGATAACAGGAACATTATTTTGTAAATCAATAAGAACTTGGCGCCAGGATGGCTCTTGATATGAATGGATTAAGATCGGTTTTCTATCATTGTTCCACCGCCATTTATTTAGAACAAATGCTATTTGGTTTGGAAAGCCAGGCAAATTTGCTAGGGTTCCAAATGTTTCGTAGACAATCTGAGATTGTTTAATAGGGATATGTAAAAGATTTAAGGAAACTTGAATAGAAGCTGCCCAACACCAATTCGATTCGAGTTGGCGTCCAAGATCAGATGGATGAGCCCAATAATTTACATAATCAGAAGTGAAACCAACAAAATATTCATTGTAGCTTACAGGCTTAATGATTGCCCAAGCATTCTTTGGGAAAAAGGAAAGAGTGGAGAAAAGGAGAATTATAAGAAGGGTCCGAATAACTTGTTGCATTAAAGCCTCCTTTTTGATGGGAACTTAACTTCAATTCCTCCCGGGTCTCAGCATCGGCTGCATCGATCCATCTGTCGCTCCGGTAGCATACCCCAGGATCCTCGCGATCCAGTATTTCCTTTAGAGGGATGGAAGCGGGTGGACCATCTCGGTGAGCTTCTCCGCAAGATCCTCCCTGGAGAACCGGTTTTGGGGCGAACGGGATCCGTCATTAGGTCGACCAATTTCCGAAAGGAAAATTCGCTTGGGGTCACTTTTTCTGTTTTGGAAGAAGTGTTATGTCCCAAATATTTCTAAAAAGTCCATCAATATGTTCAAAAAGATCTGGTTTGATAGGGGCGCCCATCGGATCAAGAATGAAATGGATTCCTTCTCTACGAGCAAGCTTAGCCGCCGGAACAAAATCGCTATCCCCAGAGATCAGAATAATCTGGTCGACAAGTTTTTTGAGAGTTAGAGAAGCAATATCCAGGCCGATCTTCATATCGACCCCTTTTTGGCGAAAATCCAAAACCACATCGTCTTCTGTTAGTTGATCGAATGTAATTTTATGACTGAAAAGTTCTTTCAGCTTTTGGGATTTAATAGTCCATTGAGGGTTTTCTCCATCAAGCGATCCTCGTCTGATGGCAAGATTAACGCTATTCAAGAGATGTTGGTGAAATTGGGTGCGAAAAATGTAAAGTTCACTTTTTGAAAGATCTATGGATTGCTTGTTAATGGGGTTATGAAATTTTTTATTGAGGGGAGGGCAATCGTAATAAAGAATTCGATAGATATCTTTAGGATTTTCGTGATTGACATATTTGGTAAGCAGAGAGTCGCATCCTCGGACTAAAATAGAGGCTGTCTGCTCGGGGGTAAGAGGACCACAGATTTTCCGGATTCTTTTAAGGAAGAATGCCCCATCCACAAGAATTGCGGCGCGCATCACAAATCTCCGGACATAATAAAAAAACCTCCGGTTTCGGCCTCTCCCGGATGTTGGGAGAACTTACTAACGGAGGTGAATGGAATTAGGGTATCTCGATTGATGGAAGTTGTCAAGGTTCCTCCTCCTCATGGTTCCAGTCTTTCGTTCTACCAGTTTGGCGGCTTAGAATTCTCCGTTATGGTGGGGTGCGTCTTCTAGTTTAGTCACTAAGAAAAACGTGCTCCGCTTTTACCCTTTTTTACTTTCCTACTTTTTCTTGATCCACCCAATGATCAATCTCTTTTTTGATCTCGTCATCATAAAAGCCGTTCTCAATATTTGATTTCACAGCAATGCCGGCAGAAAGACGGTCATTGACCAGGAGCAGACAGGATTCGAAAATACGACAAAACGTGTAGCTATTCATGGTCATCGGTTTGATGCCGGACAATTCAAGAACAGAATTGAGACGATTTAACAAAGTAACAATGATTTCCAATGGCCCCCCTTATTTCGCGCTTTGGTGAGGAGGAATTTCGATTTTCCCCCACGCTGCTATTGCTTCAGCCTCGGGTCGTCCGATGCGATGCAAAGGGCATCCATACTTCGGACCGTCTCAGTGGTAGCCAATTTTTTTGCACCCGGAGACAATCTTGGTGAGTGTTCCTCTCTTTGGTTAAATTCGACGTTTTTTTCTCCTTGATTCTCACACTCTTTGGCAGTATCGCCGCTCCCTACCTGGCTCCATTGGGCTATTGGGGTCTTAGTGAAAGTGAGAATATCGCTTGCAGGGGGCTCCATCAAATACCATCCGCATAAAAGTATTCCCGAGAAAATTTCAAGAAATCTTCTTTTCGACATTCATTTCACCTCCCTCCCCACCCAACGCACTGTTCCACAGATAGTGAAATTTTTAGTCACTAAACCTCCCCTTCTCTCTGAACAACTTTCCCCACGATATTCAGATGTGCTGCTTCCTCCGGTGAATAGTATTCGTCCGGGTAACTAGCCTTATCGGGGTTGTCGGAAGAAATCTTTATTCTTCCGTCTGCCGTCCGGTGGACCCTCTTGGCCCGGAGGCCTTCGCCCGGGAAAAGTAGCACATACACTTTCCCGGACTGGAATTCCTTGTCGGCCATATTCACCAGAAGCACATCTCCGTCGCCGATCTTGGGTTCCATGGAATGCCCCGAGGCCTCGACGACGCAGAGATCTTCCTCGCGCCAGCCGTTCTTTTTGATCCAGTCTTTCCGGAATGCATGGGTCTTGGAGATCTCGACGTGATCTCCGTTGTGATATCCACCTCCGGCCGAGATCTTGGCCTCGTACCGGGGGATGAAGGCGTATTTTTCGGTGGGGAAGGGGTTCTCTCCATGGATTTCCAAGGTGGGAGTCTTTGAATCACTCTTCGAAGCATCGGCTGGGTTGAATTGGATTTGAGGAAAATCCATCCATCCATTTTCTAGAGAAAAAGCCTCTTCAATTTTCCTTGCTGTTTTGTATCCCATCGGCCTTCTTCGCGAGACCAACTGATACATATATGCAGGGGAAACACCTACTCTTCTCCCCATTTCGGCTTGGCTATTACCACACCGTGTTTCAAGTAATTGCATTAAGTTAGAATATCTTGTCTCCTTGATGTCCATCGGGGAATCGTAGCATCTTGCTAAATTTCTTGCATCTTCCTTTTTGCTATTGAAAACATAATAGCGTTTTGCTATATTCCCCTCCATGAAACTCATAGAATACCTCCGAAAATTTGGGTCAAAAGAACTCGCCATAAAAGTAGGGACTTCTCGTGCCTACCTTTCTCAAATTGCCCATGCGCACCGTCAGGCTGGTCCTCAAATGGCACTCCGAATAGAAGAAGCCTCAGATGGATTGGTAACCGTATCCGAATTGCGACCAGATCTCTCTGCTCTTTTTGAGTCCGAGAAATCCGCCTCATGACCACGCTAAAGGGGTGTAGCAGGGAAGAAAAGGAAAAAGAGTTCGGGGGAATTTCAGGAGGAGGGAAAAATGCTTGATTTTCAGAGCCATCAACAATCGTTCGAGGATTATGTGCTTTCCGTGGTGGGGAATTGCTTAGTCGAGGGAGTGAGAGGGGACATAGACGATCTGAAGGGCCTCGCGTCAGAAGTGACGGAAGCCCTTCTGGAGAGCCGGAAGATCCTTAATGCTTCGAGGGATTCTGATACATCTCGATGAGGCCCGAATAAAGACCGGCCACAAATTGTGATACGGCCTCTCCATCCTGCCTTCCCCCGATTGGTGAAATCTGGGAGAAGAGACCGGCGCGGATGATTTCGTGAAGAGTGTCGTGAGCAAGTTTTTGGATTGTTCCAGTGGTTTCATTCACGAAGGACCTCCTTGATAAGGGGTAAGTGTTGGAAAACAGCCAAAACCAATCTACCACAACCATGGAAGGTCCTTCGCCAATGAAAAACCCGGAGCCGATCGAAAACAGGGTGGGAGGGTGGCAGAAACCAACTCTCTCCATGAGAGACCTCCTGCAAGAATTCCGAGCCAAGGAAGGGGAAAGAGAAAGAGAAGATTTTGTGATCGAACTCATTACGGCCCTTATCGTAGCGAACTATCGGAAAACTTCATGACCTCCGACCCGCTCTACCAAAAGAACCTGGAGCTGATCGAGGACCGCCTGGTCCAGTACGGCCCAAGGAAGAACCTTGCCCGCGAAGTCGGTGTCTCGGACAGCCAATTGTCGAAGCTCCTGAACGGGGATCTCCGGCAATACGCCCGGATTCTCGCTGCGCTCAAACTCGAAATCGCCCCCCAGGAATATCTCAAGGCCCTCAAAACCATCGTGCAGAAGGAGATCCGGCCATGATCCGTATTTTCGTCCCTGGACAGCCGGTCGCAAAAGGTCGACCCCGCTTCACCAAAGCAGGTCATTGTTTTACGCCAAAGAAAACTTCCGATTACGAAGGCAAGATGGCTCTTTTCGGGAGTCAGGCCATGACCGGAAAGCCTCCCCTCGAATCCCCCCTCCACGTCGACCTGCTGATTATCCTTCCGATTCCTTCTTCCTGGTCCCGACGCAAGAAATCCGAGGCTTTGGGCTGCAGGCTTCTGCCGGCAGGCAGAAAGGACCTCGACAACTTCGTGAAGACGCTCGACGGGCTGAACGGAATCGTCTGGAAGGATGACGGCCAGATCTGCTCGCTCAACGCCCGGAAGGTCTACGGGGAGATCCCGGGGCTTCATATCGTCATTCAGGAAATGGATTCATGCCAGGCAGCCGGGTGATGCCCGTACAGCGTCCGATGCAAAAGCCTTTCCGTGACTCTCGCACGGAAGGGGCCCGGCTTCTTTTCTCACGAGAGGAGATTCAGAAATGAGAGCACGGAACCTTAAGCCCGGATTTTTCAAGAACGAGGATCTTGCGGAATTGCCCTTTGAAGGTCGACTCCTTTTTGCCGGATTATGGTGTCTTGCAGACAGGGAAGGACGCCTCGAGGACCGTCCCAAGCGGATCAAGGCTGAGATTTTCGCATTTGACTCGGTGGACGTGGATAAACTCTTGTCCCAGCTTGCGTCTTTCGGATTCATCCTCAGGTATGAAGTCCAGGGTTCAAGGTTCATCGAAATACCTTCCTTCCTCCTCCATCAGAATCCTCATTGGAAGGAAAACCCCAGTATCATCCCCCCTTCATTGACCCAAAAACCCAAGGCTTCGCATTCATTCATAGATGATGAAACCCAGGGTTTTAGGTCCGATGATAGACCAAAAAACCCTGGACAAGCCCAAGGCAAGTCTAGGGTTTCACCTTCTATGAATGAGGGTAAAACCGGGCTGAATCCCCATTCTCTGAATCCTGAATCCAGTAATACCCCCCCTACCCCCCTACCCCAATCCGTCGATCAACCGGGGAAGAATCCGGCGCAACAGTACGCGCCTGAGTTCGAGGCCTTTTGGAGGGAATATCCGCGAAAGATCGGGAAAGGGGCAGCCTACAAATCGTGGGGAAAGCTCAAGCCTCCGCTCAGGGACTGTCTCTTGGCGCTCAAATGGCAGAAGAAATCGGACCAGTGGACGAAAGATCAAGGCCGGTTCATCCCTCATCCGGCCACTTGGCTCAATCAGCGCCGGTGGGAAGATGAAAAACCCATAGACCCGCTCGATGCCTGGGCGATGGAGGGGTAAATGACAAAGCTGGAATTCAAACAACAACTCGACCGGCTCTCGCTCGCCTTCGAAAAGAAAATGTCCACAGACTTGATGGACCTCTGGTGGGAAGAATGCCGAACTTTTCCGCTCGAATCTGTCCGTAAGGCAGCCCAGCACTTTCTAGAATCGGACCAGAAGACTTTCCCTCGCATCGGCGAGTTCAAGACGGCTCTTCGCGGGGCCAGCGAACGCCGGACACCGGAAGGAACGCAAACCCTCCCCTTCTCGTGTCCCCGTTGCTCCCACGGCTTCTGCTCCGTCAAACGGTTTTCAGGGGATCGCAAGCATTCCTTCGCCTTCCGTTGCTCATGTCCGGCAGGTGATGGCTATCCCGGCTTGCCTCTCGTTCCCTCCGACGAACGAACCCTCAAAGAATCCCAGGAGCGGCCCAATTACCCGGTTCCCTCTCCTCCAGAGCAACGGAGGATCACGCAGGAATTCTTCGACACCCTCGAGGAAATCCCTTTCTAACCCAGGAGAATCCCATGACTCTGAAACTTCACCAGGAAATTCCAATCGTCGGCAACTCCACCCCCAAATGCGTGTTCCAGGCCAAAACCCCAAAGGGCTTTGTTTGCGTCATCGCCGATCACATTGCCGAAGCTGCCGCCGTCCTGCACGCGAAAGGCTTTGAGGTGGGCCTTATCCAGAGCGTGGGAGAGCTGGTTGAGTAAAAAAACGCCTTCCAAGCGAAAACGGCTGAATCCCATGCAGGAGCGCTTTGCCGTGCTCTACGCGCTTACGGGGAATGTGACCCAGGCCGCAAAAGAAGCCGGTTATTCCCCCAAAACGGCGTATCGTCAAGGGCATGATCTCCTCAAAAGACCTCATGTGCTTGCGCGCGCGAATCTGGAAGCCGAGCGGTTGGTCGCACAGGTACGCCTCGAATTCGCTCCTCTCGCGCTCAAAGCCCGGCTCAAACTGGAAGCCATCATCGACAATGGCGCGATCAAGAATATGGCGACACTGCAGGCAATCAACACGGCCCTCGAGTACGCTGGTCTCAAACCGGCTCAGAAATCCGAAGTGTCAGGACCAGACGGTCAACCCCTCACTCTCGGGGTCGTGGCCATTCCAGCGAAAGCCAAGTCTATCGAGGAGTGGGTCAAGAACCGGGAGGAACGGAGGGCTCTGGCCGAGAGAACCGTCATCGATGCAGACGGCAAGTGAACCGCTCGTCTGGGTTCCCCAGGACGGTCCTCAGCGGGATCTCCTCGAATGTCCGATCCCGGACGTGTTTTTCGGAGGAGCCCGGGGAGGTGGAAAATCCGATGCTCTCCTCGGAGACTGGCTGGCGCATGCCGATGCTTACGGGAAGCACGCGAAGGGAATTCTGTTCCGCCAGAGCATGCCGGAACTCGAGGAGTTGCAGGGAAGGGCTTTGCAGATCTTTCCGGCGATCGGCGGCGAATGGAGAGCGGGTCCGCGCACGTGGTTTTTCCGGAACAAGGCCAGCCTCAAGATGCGCTGGCTCGAACGGGTCGAGGACGCCAACAAGTATCAGGGCCATGCGTACACCTGGATCGGGATCGATGAATGCGGGAATTATCCCACCCCCGAAGCGATCGACCGGCTCCGGGCGACCATGCGGTCGGCTCATGGTGTTCCCTGCTTCCTGCGGCTCACCGGCAACCCAGGTGGCGTGGGTCACGAATGGCTCAAGGAACGCTATATCAAGCCGGCCGTGCCCGGTCAGCCTTTCTGGTCGGAAGCCCAGAAGACCTGGCGCGTGTATATTCCCTCGCGCCTCCAGGACAACCGGATCCTCATGGAGGCCGATCCCGGCTATGTGGATCGGCTCTATGCCTCCGGTCCTTCCTGGCTGGTCAAGGCGTGGCTCGAGGGGGATTGGGACGTGTCTGTTTCGGGCAAGCTCTTCCTGAGGTCCTGGTGGCAGTTCTACTCGGTCGTCCCGGATCTTCTGGCGATCTTCCAGGTGTGGGACACCGGGGTCAAGGACCGGGAGGACAACGACCCTTCCGCCTGTCTCACGATCGGCCTCCACCGCGTGGGATGGTATCTCCTGGATGCTTGGAAAGAACGGGTGGAATATCCCGAGCTCGAACATCAGGTGCCGATTCAGTTCGCCAAGTGGCGTGCGGCTGGGTGTTCCCAGATTCTGATCGAGGATGCCTCTTCCGGTGCATCGCTCATCCAGAGCCTTCGGAAATCAGGACGGCTCCCCATCAAGCCGGTGCGCCACAAGAACAAGATCCAGCCTGCGTATGCCATCAGTCCGCTGGTGGAATCGGGACGCGTCTTTCTCCCGCAGGACGGCCGATGGACCAGCGCCTTCATCGAGGAGTTCGCCCTGTTCCCCAACGGTCCGCATGACGAGTGGGTGGACTGCCTGACCTTCGGGATTCTGGACGGGCCCAAGGTTGAGTCGGCGATTCCTCCAAAACCGCAAGAGCCGGTGAGCTATCTTCCGCCAAACAAGAGGCGCGGAAGGGCTCTCCCGGATGATGACGATATTCGATGGGGAGGGGGAAGAAAGTGAAAAAAAGTGTGACAATCGGGGACAGTTTGTTCCTCTCGGTCGTGATCGCCAATTATCTAAGAGCGTCAAGAGGTAAGACGGATTTGAAAGAAGTCTACAAGGTGTGCGCCTACCTCGACGAGAGGGTGCAGGAAAAGTCCTTTCAGGCGTTCAGAAAGGCGTATTACCGGGCCAAGAAAGAATTCCACGGAGTGTCCCTCTCTGTCACATAATGTCACAAGATAATCCTTGTAAGTCCATATCCAGACTGATATTTCTCAGGCATGGACACTCTCACCGAAGACCAGATCGTCCAGCGGGTCAACGACTGGATCTCAGAACAGGCCTACACGCAGGAGTCTTTTCTCGAGCGTGAAGAGGACGCTCTTGCGCGTTACCTCGGGGGCCGTCCCAAAGCCAATCCCGATTCCCCCTGGGAAGGATCCTCCGATCTCGATATCGGGGGGGCTCTGACCCTCTCGCACGTCGAGTCGATCCACTCCCGCACGTTGTATGCCCTTCAGCGCTCCGTTCCCTTCGTCCAGGTCAAGTCGAAAAATCAGGACCTGGCAGACCAAGCCGAATGCTACCTCCGGCACGTTCTCGATCACGAAACGGGCTTTCTCCGGTTTGCGTCCAGGTGGATCCGCCCGGCTCTTGTGGGAGGATGCCGACGCGCCAAGGCCGTCTGGGAAAAGGAAGTTCAACGGGTGGGAGAAACGCACCGCTTCACGCTGCCCCCGGGAATCCGTGGAACCGACCTTGAAGAACCGGCGATCCGAGCCTTCCTGCTCGAGCGCCTGAAAAACCGCTTCGGGGAATTCACGATCCGGGAGAAATCCGATACCCACTGGACAATCCGGTTCGACCGGGACGGCGAAGAGGTCACCGGAGATCTCCGCTACCGGCTGGTGGGAGACCGGATCGATGCGACCGTCGAATGGCCGGACGTGACCTTCGAAGGCGTCCGGTATAGTGCCGTCAAGCCCGAGGATTTCTGGAAAAGCCCCGGAACCATCCAGGAGTGCCGCTACGTGATCCACCGGGTGTGGATGACTTGGCCGGAGATCGTGAGCCGCGCCCAGGACGGCATTTACGACCTCGATCTTGAGGCCGACTACTCCGAGTTCAAGCAATACGCCACCGACCCGATCGTCCAAACCGAAGGAGGCGTCGATCTGGTCGAGCAGAGACGCCAGGCGGCCGGTGTCTCGACCATGATTCTGGGATGGGAATACTTCGAGATCCTGGAATGCTACGTCCTCGATTTCTGGGACGGAAAGGACTATCTCGAGGACCGGCTGATCACGATCTTCCGGGGACCCGGAAAGATTCTGAGAAACGAGCTCCGGTCTTCGGCCGGATATCCGATGCGGCCCTTCTCGGAAATCATCGTCCAGCCGATTCCCGATATGGACTCCTACGGTCTGGGCATTCCCACGATCATCGGTCCGCTCGCCGACGAAGAGACAGCCGTCCACAACCTCATGATGGATTCGGCGACTCTCCAGGCGGTTCCACCCACCTTCTACGATGAAACGGCCGGCCTCAAGAACGAGAAGATGAAGATCGCTCCCGGCCGGTTAATCCCGCTTTCCTCTCCGAACGGCAATATCGGCAATGCGGTCTACATGCCGAACTATGCGGCCAATCTGGGGCCGATCGCCGGTCTCCAGAACCGCATCGACACCATCATGCAGTCGGTCGACGGGGTGAGCGACACGCAACTGGCGCAGGCTCCCAAGAGCAAAACGCTGGGCCAGAGCACTCTTGTCCAGGACGAGATCAATATCCGCTTCCAGGCGATCTGGGACAACATCGTCGGAAACATGGAGGAGATGTCCGGTCTCGCGGGGCTGATAGCCATTACGGCCGCTCTCTATCAGCGGTTCGGAAAGCCCATGGAGATCGAGGCGGTCACCGGCGAGTATTCGGAGGTCTCCTTTCCCGATGCTCTGAAATACTCCCTCAAGATCACGGCCAACATCAACAAGATCAACCAGAACGCCCAGGTCGCCAAAGCGCGGGGAGTCGTCCAGACCCTCATGAACCCCATGCTCATGCAGCTGGGGCTCGTGAACCCACAGACCCTTTACCACGCCCTCAAGAATCTCCTCGAAGCCATGGATGTGGATAACTGGGAGGACTTCCTGGCCGAGCCTCCGCAGGAAAAAATGGCGTCCGTCAATCCGGACAAGGAAAACCTCGAAATGCTCCCGGGCCATATCGTTCCGGTTCACCCAGCCGACGACGACCAGGCGCATATCGTGTCGCACGTGAAATTTCTGGAAGAGCTTCGGGCCGAACCGGGACTCTGCCAGAACGCAGCGGTCTACGTGGAGCACATCAAGCGCCACCGCAAGCAGGAGCAGATGAAGGCCCAGCAGCAGATGCAACAGGCCGACATGGGCAACGGCGTTCCCGGTGGGCCAGCTGGTTCCCCGATCGCCAACACGCCGGTTCCCGGTGGAGCTCCTTCCATGCCGAATGGTGCGGCAGGGGCCGGAGCGGTGCCCAATGCGTAGGCCCATGAACCTGGAGGAATGCGCGGCTCTCTATTCGCTCTTTCAGCATCCCGGCATGAGGGTCCTGAAGCAGCGGATCTCCGATTCCGTTTCGGACGAGCTGATGCCCGGCCTCCGGACAGGAGGAAAAGACGCTTACGACCGGATGGTAGGGCGCATGGAAGGTGCGGAAGGCGTGCTGGCCCTAATGGACCGGCTCAAGGATGAAGCGATAGCCAAAACGAAGGAGTCATGATGGGCGCTTTGGACGGAAACCAGACCAACGGCAAAGGAACCAACTTCGATGCGGGAGGTGTATCGACCCTTGGGCCGCTGAGCGGCTCCACTGTGGAGGGAGGAAACGGTCAGGCCAACCAGGTGGTCCTCGAAGGGGCCTCTGCGGGGAATCCTCCTCAGATCGTCGCCCAGGGATCGGATGCCCATATCGATCTGCAGTTGCTCGCCAAGGGTGGAGGAGGCATTCGACTCGGGGCTGGTTCCAACTCGATCTATGACACCTACGTCGAATCTTTGAACCTCACTCCGGCCTCTGTCCCGGCCAATACCTCGGAGGAGCAGATCTTCCCGGATAACGGGACCGCAAACGTTGGGGATGTCCTGATCGGCAATTGGCAGGAGGCTCTTCCTGCCGGGATCAGTATCGGGAATATCCGGGTGAGTTCTGCCGGGCATATCGGCGTGACCTTTGTGAACTCGACGGCCGCCGCCATCACACCGGCCGCCGGGACCCTCAAGATCCTCGGGTTTACGGTCTAAGGAGGATGCATGGCCAAGCTTTCGAAGAAGAGACGGAGTTCGTTGCCGAAGAAAGACTTCGCCGGGCCGGGACGCTCGTATCCGGTGGAGGACAGGGCCCACGCGAGAGCGGCCGAAATGGAGGCCGGGATCGCCTGGAAGAAAGGCCGCATGTCGGGCGGAGAGAAAAACCGGATCGACCGCAAGGCGCGTCGAGTCCTGAAGGGAGGGAAGCCGTAATGGAATCCGCACTCGAAAAGATCAAGAACCTCAAAAAGGGTGGCAAGAAAGCGAACAAAAAGCTCGTCAAAAAGAAGGATGACCTCAAGGCCGGAGGCAAAAAGGCCAACAAGACACTCGAACGGGAAAAGAAACCGTCCAAGAAGCTGATGGACGCCATCCGGAAGGGATAACCGGTCCGTTTCACCATTCACCATCGGGAGCCCACCCGTAAAAGGCAAGGAGGACGTATGCGACCCGTCATCGCGCAAGAGGAAGAGGAACTGGAATATCTGGAATGGCTCAAGACCGAGTATGTGCCCATCTCGGGGGGCGACGAGTCGGCTGGATCCGATGATTCGGGATCCGGAGATGCGGAAGGAAACGCAGACGCAGGCTCCGAAGGAACAGGCGACGGAAGCTCTCAGAACTCCGGCGAAGAAGAACCAAAAGACGACAAGGGCGTTCCGCTCAAGAATCGTCTGGAAGAAGAGCGACGGAAGCGGGAGAAGGCGGAACGGCAGCTTGCCGAAGAAAAAGCGGCCGCCCGGGCACGCCAGGAAGAATGGGAGCGCCAGCAGGCGGCAATACGAAAGCCGGACGGGAACGGGGAGCCGGAAGAGGATCTGGATACCCTGGCGATCACGGATCCGGCGCGCTATCGGGAACTTGTTGCCCAGGACGCGGCCAAAAGAGCTACGGAATCCGTGCGGAAGGAAATCGCCGAACGGGAACGAGCCAAGGAGGCGCAAGTCACCTTCGAGCGCCTCAAGGATCAGTTCGACGAGCTGGCGGATTCGGAGTCCGACTTCTACCGGGAAGTGGACAAGGAATATACCGACCGGCTGAAGAGGTATGGCCTGCAGTTCGATGCCAGGACGCTCGAGGATGTGGTGCAGCTGATCGCTTATCGAAGACAGAAAAAACCGGCACAGAGATCGACCGAACGTCCTCCGGTGGGGGAAACGGGACATCCCAGAGAGACGGGCGCCCGGAACACGAAGATCACGGATGGGTCCAAGAAGCTGGCCAAGGCGCTGGGATTCTCGGAAAAGCGTCTGCAGTCGGCTTTCAGCCGGGATCTGTCCGGCGAGATCGGAACGGGAACCCGAGGATAACCCCAACCCACGAAGGAGGAAGCGCAAATGAACAAGATCATGGTCAATGGATGCAAAAAGAAGGACGGCAACGTCCGGCGCTTTGTCACGGCCAACGAGTTTGAGGACTGGCGGGAAAACGGATGGGAGCGGGATCCGGACGGCAAAGCCATCCCGGATCAGGTCGTCGACCAGCTGATTCCCGTCCGCATGAGCGAGGAAGCTTATCGCCGGTATCAGCGGGAACACATGGGAGGCCGCCAGACGGAGCTTCAGGAAAGGAACCTCAATCGCAAACTGAAAGATTCCGATGCTCCGGACGGATACGGCGAGGAAAAGGTGTCTCTCGGAAAAGTGGCATCCCGGGAGGAAGCCGAAGAAGTGGAACGCAAGGCGGCTGAGAAACGGCAGCGGGGCAAGCCCACTGTCGTGGCGATGTCGTAACGCCCTGAAAAGGGACCATTCAAGGAGGATGAAAGAAAATGAACATTCCGATTCTGCCCCCGCAACCTGAGATCGATGAGGCGTCCCATGTGGTCCAGATCGCTCCGACCAGCGGAGATTCCTTTTCTCCACACGATTTCGTGAAGCTGGCGGGAGGCGAGCTTGTTCCCTCAGCCAGTGCGGACCCCTCGGTTTTCGGGCTCTCCCTCTCCGAATACCCGGACCCCTCGGGAAAGCTCAACCAGTCGGTCATTCCAGTTCTTCGGGCCCGGGCTGGCCAGCGCCTATGGATGAACGTCTCGGGGGCCGTGCTCGCCCAGACTCATCTGGGAGCCCAGTTCGGTCTGGTCATCACAAACGGAGTGGCCATGGTGGATCTCACCAACACCACGGAGAAAGTCTTCGAAATCATCGAGATCGGGGTGCAGGCCGGAGTTCTTCCGAACGGCGGAATCGGGGACGCGAATGCCCGGGTTCTGGTCGAAATTCTTTCATCCGCTGTGGCCTGAGTTGCCATAGCCTTGCAGGAGGTCCTTGAAGCATGAATATCAATCAATTCCCCTGGGAAGTGTACCCGGCCCTCCGGGACGTGATCTACGAAGAGTACGACGCGAACGCGCTGATCTACCCCAAGCTCACCGTTTCGGACGGAACGGACAAGTATTACGAGGAAGAGACCACGGAAGTCGGCATCGGCCTGTTCTCCGAAACCGGCGACGGGGAAGACTACCACGAGGACACGAACTTCCAGGGATTCTATACGCGGTACAACCTGGCCAAGTTCACCTCCTATTTCCGGGTGTCCGAAGACCTGATGGAGTTCGAACGCTACAACACCATGGGGCGAAGGTCCCGGGATATGGGAAACAAGGCCAACGTGACCGAGGACACTCTGGTCCATCTGATTTACAACAACGGATTCACGACGAACCTTTCCGATGGTCAGCCCCTGTTCTCGGTGAACCATCCGGGCTATCCCGGCTCCGGGAACAAGTTTGCCAACGTTCTGGCCACACAGAGCGCCCTCTGCTACACCTCCTTCAACTCGGTGCTGACGGCCATCAAGCGGCAGACAGACGAACGGGGAACTCTCATCCGCATGCGGCCGTCCAAGCTGGTGGTTGCTCCGGAAAACGAACTGACCGCACGCGAAATCCTGAAATCGGCCGGACGACCCGACACGGCAGACCGGGCCGACAACGAACTCAAGAAAATGGCAGGCGGGATCGAGCTGATCGTGGATCCCTACCTCAACAGCCCGTCCATGTGGTTCATCATCTGCGACCGCTTCTTCGTCAAAGCCTTCACCCACGGCGGTCTTACCACCAAGACCAAAGAGGATCCCTTCAATGGGGACTGGATGGTCTTCGGGCGCTTCTACATCGCCTACGGGGCGTCTTCTCCCTGGGGCGTCTTCGCGGGCTCGGCCTAAAGGAGGTTCCCTGTGGGACTTGCCAGCCATTTTGGGCCCGTCAAACTCATTCCCAAGGCCTCGATTTCGGGGTCTGGGGGGCTTTCTGGAGATTTTCTGGATGCAGACGGGAAAAGCATTATCGGCGACATCACCGGAGGACTCATCAACGGTGCCGAAAAAATCACTCTCTGGATCGTGGTATCCGCCGTTAGCGGTACGTTGGGAATTCTGGCGGACAGTTCCCCGGACGGAGCTCATGCCACTTCCAGCGGAGCGGTTGGGTCCAAGACCGGGATAACGGCTCCCGGAACGTACCAGATCAATTACAACAACACCCCCATCAGCATGCTCAAGCTCGGCTGGACTTTGGGGAGTGCGACAGACACGGCAACGATCGACGGGATCTGGTTCGAAGGATCTCTGGCTTAACAATGGAGCGCGGGCATGTATTCGACCTTTCAGAGCTGCTATCAGGAAGTTTTGAATCGCACGCGCTCTCTCCCGCAGCAGAGCTATCTCTCTCCCCTCAAGAATGCCGTCAATGCCGTCTACCAGGAGTTGTGCTCCTGGCGTGAGTGGCCCTTCCTCCAGAAGACGGGACGGCTGACTCTTGTCGCTCCCGTCAATTCCGGGACGCTTTCCGGAACGGCCGGCGGAAACCAGCTTTCCGGAACCGGAACCGCTTTCACGCTGGACATGGTCGGCTGGTATCTCCGGTATGGAGCGGACAACGCCCTTTATGAAATCACGGGCGTCGATCCGGTCGGTCAAGTCCTGACCGTCTCCCCAAGCCTCTCGTTGACCGGCGTCGCTTTGGACTATTCGGTCTTTCCCTTTTCCTATCAGCTCCCATCGGACTTCCGGATGCCGGAGCCGATCACGGCGTTTCAGCTGTCTCCGAAGATGCGGTTCGTGGGAACGCGGGAACTGCAATCGGACCTGATCAACACGCGGTTCGGCAACCCGGACAGATGGAGCATCGCGTACCGGAGTTCGGCTCCCCAGACCCCCCAGATGGTCTTCTTCCCGTTTCCGTCCCAGCCCATCGTGGTGCAGTTTCTCTACCTGCCCCAGCTTCCGGACCTCCAGGGTAATTCGGATCCGATCCTGATTCCGTCGAATTACCGGAGGGCCATCATCGAGGGGGCCATGGCGATCTTTTACCGGGACGTGCTCGACGATCCAGCCAGGGCCCAGATCTCCAAAGCCGAATACATCCAGATCCGGAACCAGATGTGTACCGATTACGGCCTCTGGGATGACCAGCCTCAACTTCGTCCGGCGAGCTTTCGCGGTCTTCAGAGACGCTTTGGCACGGATGCCGTGATCGAGCGGATGGTCTGGAGGGTCTGATGCCGACCGCTTCTCTCCGCAAAAACATCACCCTGGACTTTGGCAAGTTTGGTCTCGATACCCGGCTTCCGCCGATCGCTCCCCAGGTATTGGGGTTCAACAAGGCCACCAATATCTACTTCACGGTGCGGGCGTCGTTCAAAAGTCGCCCGGGCCACCAATGGTTCGGGCCGGATTTCCCTTCCTCCGATCCCATCGATGGCCTTTTCGATTTCTGGGTGGATGGTCAAAGCGAATACGTTCTTGTCGTCCAGGGGGGCATCGTTTGGGTCTACAACTCCGGCTCGAACACGTGGACGCAGATTTCGGTCTCCAATCCGACCGTGGCGCCCACCCTTTCGTTTTCCTCCAGCGCGGGAACCCTCGTTGCCGGGACATACACCTATGCGGTGACGGCTCTGAACGGACAGGGGGAAACGCTGGCCTCTCCCGCTGTCTCCATCACCACCACGGCGACGGGAGAAGTCGTTCTGAACTGGAAGGCGGTTCCCGGAGCCACCTCTTATAACGTCTATGGCCGGGTGGCCGGAAACCTCGGGCTCCTTGGAAACTCGACCGGAACTTCTTTCACGGACAGCGGTTCGGCCACGCCCGGAGTGGCTCCTCCTGCGGTCGATACGGCCATGCTCCACACCGGGCTTCCCGTGAACTTTGCCGTTCTCCAGCGCAAGGTGGTTTTCGGGAACGGGACCGACCACAACTACATCTATGACGGAACCACCCTTTCGGATCTCACGATCACGAACGGGGCCTACAATCTGACCCCCTGCTCCTATTTTCTGACCCACAACAACCGGATCTATGCGGCAGGTTCCTCGGTCCATCCATCGACCCTCTACTGGTGCGCCGTGGACAATCCGGGAAACTGGACGGCTCCGGACGATGCCGGAAACGTCCAGGTGGAAGGTGGGAGAGATGTCATTACCGGGCTGGGATCCTTCGGTTCGGATGTCTGGATCTTCAAGGGTCCGAAATATGGCGCGATCTTCGTTCTTTCCGGGACGAGCTACGACAACTTTGCCCTCCAGCCAGCCTATCGGGGCATGTTCGGTTACCACCGGAGCATCGTCAATGTCGGGAACGATCTGCTCTTCCAGGGCCCGGACGGGATCTATTCGCTGGCCCACATGATGCAGACCGGAGGAAACCTCCAGACCTCCCGAATCTCGGAAAACGTCCAGTCCCTTTTTCAGGCCCTCCCGGCCTCCATGCTCGGGGCCGGATGCGCCGTCTATTACGAGCCGGAAAACATCGTCGTGTTCTACCTCTCCAAAGGAGGGGTCCATCTCGACTATGCCCTGGTGGTGAGCCCTCCCGATCCTCTCGACATCAACATCTACGGGTTCGGCTCGGAGCAGTACAAATACCGGTGGGCCTCCTGGAATCTTCCTCCCTCCGATGTGGCCGCGTATCAGATCTCCTCTACCAACGTCAAAGGGGTCCTGACCGGTCAGATCGACACCAACGGGAACCGGCGTCTCTCCATCTGGAACTGGACCTCGGGGACGGATGCGGACGGCACTCAGGTTACGGGCGTGCTCAGCCTCCCTTTCCTCTCGCTGGGACACCTGCTCCGGGAAAAACTTTTGCGTCATCTTGCGGTGGCTTATTTTTCCACCGGGGAAATTGCGGCCACGCTGACCATGAAGAACGGGTCGACCTGGCCGGTCACCTTCCCTCCGGTCTCGCAACAGGACTGGCCGGATGTGCCCACAGCCGACACGTGGCCCGATGTGCCGACTGGAACGATCTGGCCAGCCGGTGAAACCCCGATCCTGAACAATGTCCCGATCGGCGGGAGTTCCACGGCGTTTTCCCTGTCCCTCTCGAATATGGGGGGAGTCATGGAGGTTTTCGTGTTCGAACTGTTCTATCTCTTCGGAGGCTGGAATGAGAATTGAGGTAACCCGATGATTTCGCCGTCTTCCGCTCTGGCATTGATCGCACCTGGGGACTCCATGGATATCACGCAGGTCCATGCGGAACTGGCATGGATCGAATCCCGCGCCCTCGATGCCGGGAATTCCCAGGGCGACACCATGGCAGGGCCTTTGACCGTTCCGGGGCTTGTCCTGGGAGGAGTAAGCGTTTCCACAAACGGGATGTTCTACTTCGGGCCCGATACGGGATCAACGAATTCCCTGACCGTTACGACCTCTTTCCCGTCCGCTCTCGCCAAAGGGCAGGTGATCGCCGTCAAAGTGGCCAACACCAACACGGGAAGCGCCACCCTCAACATCAACAGTCTGGGGGCCAATACCATCCTGCAAGGAGGGGTTCCGCTTTCAGGGGGAGAGCTTCCGGCCAAGGGATGGGTCCTTCTCGAATTTGACGGCACGTACTGGAACGTCATCGGGATGGCGCCGGGAGGATCTCCGAATGTGGATGTGAGGATGTACGCCTTTCCGTCCGGGACCCGGCTCCTTTTTCAGCAATCCTCGGTCCCTCCCGGGTGGACGCAGGACACGGGGATCCAGAACGATTCCCTTCTCCGGGTGGTGAGCGGGGCCGGAGGGGGAGTCTACGCCGGATCGGGAGTATCGACAATCCTGAGAGGGGGAGCCTCAACTGACGATCATACTCTTTCCATTACGGAAATGCCGTCCCACAACCATGGCGTCAATGATCCGGGCCATAATCATTATTTCCCAAACACTTCCATAAGTGGTTCAAACGGCAATAGTGTGAATTGTAACGTCGGTGGGGGCGGCTCTGTTATGGCAAATGTGAATACTACCTTTAATAACACTGGAATCTCCATTCAAAATACAGGCGGAGGAGCCGGGCATCTTCACTCTCTTTCCGAACTCAATATCAATTCTCTGGACATTATAGTGGGGGTGAAAAACTGATGAAGAAGCCGGAAAAACAAACCCCGCTGTGCCCTCTGATCCAGTCGGAATGCGTGGAGGAGGGGTGCAAGTTCTTCCTCGAGATGGAGCGCCGGAACATTGCGACAGGGTCTGCGGAGAAATACCGGGAGTGCGCGTTCATCGTCCAGATCGGCGTTCTTTCAGAGAATTCTATGGCGATCAACCGGATGGTCGAATCGATGGGATCTTTCCGTGACCACACGGTGGACGCCATCCGTAACCATTCCTTGGCCATGGCCATCCACCTGGACAAGGGATTCGGGAACGTCAAAGCGATAGAGGAGAAGAAAGAATGAGCGCGGCATTTTTGGGGGGATTGGGAGCGGGGGTCGGATCCGGAGTCAGCTTTGGAGGAAACTTCGGGGGGCAATCCGGAACCCAAACATCATCCGGAACCACCAGCACCAAAGGAACCTCTTCCGGGTCCAAAACATCGTCGCAATCGATTGCCCCGATGTCGGGAACGGAAAAGGGGCTCATGGGGAATCTGGCCGGATATGGGCCGAACTCTGCCAATCCTTGGACCACCTTTGGAGGATCCGGCCTGGCAAACCTCTATTCGGGCGGCATGCAGCCGACCAAGGCCCAGAAGAGCGGTCTTGGGGCCATCCGGCAGTCGCAGCTTGCCGCCGACCAACAGGGGCTGAATTTTTCGATGTTCGGCCCAGGGGGCTGGATGAACCAGATCAACAACCAGATGGCCGACCGGGGGATGACCAACTCGTCCGTGGATACGATGGCTCAGACCGGAGCGGTGGAAAACGCCCAGAACCTGATGAATCAGGACGTGCAGGCCGCCAACCAGCAATACCAGCAGGGGATGCTCGACCTTCCATTTCAGAACGCCCATGTTTTGTCAGGGCTGGCATCACTCGGCCTCAATGTCTCCGGGCAAAACGCCGGAGTCATGCAAGGGCTGTTGGGCCTCCTGACTCAGAGGGACATGGCGAACGCGACCCAGACAGGAAACTTCAATACAAACACGAACCAGACCCAGAACTACAACAACACGACAAGTTTCAATTCCGGTTCTTCCGGATTCAAGTTCAGTCTGTAGGAGAGAAAAAGTGGGAATGCTGTCATCGCTAGAACGAGGAATGGATACGGCTGGAAGGGTTTTGGGACTGCCCGTGGTCTCTCCCCTTCTTGAACTTCCGCAGTATATCCATAACCAGAATCAGAAGGCCGCGACCGAAGCCGCTCTCCAGACATACGAACGCAACGCCGGAGATCAGGGGGCTCCGGCCCACTCCTCCCCGACCTTGCAACGAAGCCTGGTTTATCCTCTCGCACAACCGGGCCCCCAAGGAGGGGGGCTCCAGATGGCGGCCAACGGAGCCGATCCCGTCTTCCCGGCCAATTTTCATACTGGCCAGATGCTTCCCAGACCGACCGGAAATGAGGTTCCACAAGGAGCGCAGATCGCCCAGGGACCTCCCCAGATGGTGGCCAAAGTCGGAGGAAGCGTGACGGTTCCCGCACGTCCATCGGCCTCGAAGTTGTTTCTGGATAACTTGAACAAGATCCATTCGCCAGAATCGATGGCGCTTCTGCAAAAACAGGATCCGAACCAGTACAGAAAGATCAAAGCATGGCGCGGGATCGCCAACTTCGATCAGGGGAATACTGCCGGCGCCATGGCGGATCTCGTAGACGCAGGGCTTCCCGCCACATCCGCGATCGCCATCCTGCAGGAACAGAAAAACCAGAAGGCCATGGGGCAGTTCGGACAGACCCTCCAGACCCTCATGCAAGGGAGTAGGTCTCGGGGAGGTACGTCGCCCTCTTCTGCGAGCGTTGCTTCCCCCGGACAAGCATCCTCCCCACCCCAAGCGGGGCCACCACAAGGGGTGCCAACAGGAATGCCTCAAGGGACCCCTCCTCCTTCGTATCCGATGGCTCAAGATGGAATGCCTCTGACAAAGCAGGAATTTATGCAGAAATCCTTCAAGGCTCTCCAGACTGTGCCCCCTGCGCAGCGCAATGCCGCCTTTCAGCAGGTCCAGCAAATGGCGTCCACGCTTCCGGATCGCAAAGAGATTGGTCCATTTCTCGCACAAAAGGCCCTCCCGGCTTTTGAGGAAGGACTCGGGACCGCAAAAACTCAAGCGGATGTGAACGGATTGATCTCCAGACAGCTTCAGAGTCTCCCTGTCGCGGCTCGAGATCCTTTTCTGAAGTCGATCAATCCTCTTCTCCAGAACTGGCAAAAAGGACTCGCTACCCAGCAGAAGGAAAGCACCCTGACAGGTCCGGCCCTCGACCTTGCGGCCAAACAATACCTGGCGACTGGCACAATGCCTTCCTTCGGAATGCAGGGCCAGAAACAGAAGGAAGCGGTGATGAATCGGGCGGCCCAACTTCAACAAGCAGAAGGTCTGACTCCGGACGATGTGGTCTTCAACCAGAATGAAATCAAGGCAGGACGTCAGGCCTTGGGGCAGATCGCCAAGTCCCAGGGAATGATCATGCAGTACGAGGATACAGCCTACAAGAATGCTGATCTCGCCCTCAAGGCTGCGGACAAGGTAGACCGAACCGGAGCCCCTGTCTTCAACCGATGGCTTATGGCCGGAAGAAGCGCTGTTGGCGGGAGTCCGGATGTCGCCCGGTTCAATGCGGCCAACCAGACCTTTGTGAACGAGTACGCCAAGGTCATGTCGGGAGGATACGGAGCCTCTGCCACTTCCGATTCGGCCCGGCAGGAAGCCCTCTCCATGCTCAATACGGCTCAGACACCCGAGCAGTACAGGGCTGTTGTCGATCAGCTCAAAAAGGAGATGAACAACCGGATGGAGGCCATGCGCCACACGCGCACTTTTCTGGAAGATCAGATTCGAAAAGCCATTTCCGGAAAAAAGGGAGGGGCCGCATCGGCTAAAAAACTTCCTGCAGGTGCGATTTCCGGAACCTTCCGTGGACAAAAGGGCTATCTCCTGAACGGCCGATTCTACGCACAGGAGGCCCAATGAGCGGAGTTGTCCTGACTCCCGATCAGTTGAAGGAGTTCAAGCCGGATTCAGGGGTCAAACTCACTGCGTCCGACATGAAGGATTTTGTTCCGGAAAATGGAAACCGGGCGACTTCTTCCCCTCCGTCCCCACCCAAATCCCGCTCCTGGTCCGATGTCCCGAAGGAGGCCCTGAAAAACGCTGTTCCCTCCCTCGGAAAGACGGCCGAAAACATCGGGTCGGCTCTTCTTCATCCTGTGGACTCTATTGAATCAACGGTGCGGGGATTGTCCGGGGGTCTCGATCTCTTCCTGAAAGCCATGGATCTCCATCCCTCCAAACTCTACCGCGATCCGGGGGAATACCAGAAGGATGTGGCTGTGGCCCGGTCCCTTCTCCATCATCTCTCCGGCCGTTACGGGTCGGAAGAAGCGATCAAGAACACTCTGGCCACGGATCCGGCCGGTGCCCTTCTGGATGCATCCGCTCTCCTGTCCCCGGCTTCAGGTCTCCTTCGAAAAGCCGGATTGCCAGGGGCGGCGGAAATCGCCGAGAAAGTCACGCAGGCTCCGGTGGCCTTGGCCGCAAAAGGGGTCAAGGCCGCAGGAAAGGTAGCCGGAAAGGGAATGGCCCAAACCCTCGGACGCATGACGGGAACCAGTGCGGAATCTGTTGCAGCGTCCCTTAAAGGAATGCCGGGATTTTTGAGGCAGATGAGAGGGACCGGAGCGACGGAGGAAGAAATCTCCAATGCGGGGGTCCAGAGGCTTTCCCGGTTGAAAGGGGAAAACAGCGACGCCTATGAAAAGGATCTGGAAGCCATTGGCAATTCTCCTCTCTCGACGGACCCCTTCGTCAAGAAATATGTGGACAAGATGAAAAAGGAGCGCGTCTCGTCCGTGGCGGGAAAGAACCTGGATTTCTCCAATTCGAGCCTTGGCCCGAAGGGTCCTTCTCAGCTTCAGGAGGCCCACAAGCTCTTCCGGAAAGCCTGGAATGCCAAAAACATGGGTTTTCAGGACGTGGTTGTCATGAAGCATCAATTGCAGAACCTTCTCGACGAGACGCCCTACAAGAGCCGCGCGCGAGCGGTCATGACGCATATTGTCAAAGCTGTGGATGATGTTTTGAAGCAGCATCCTTCCTACGCAAAGCTGACAGCGGACTATCAGCGGCGCAAGCGTGTGATCGATCAGATGGAAAAGGCGTTTTCGCTGACCACCGACAAGAAGAGACTCAATACCCGGACCATCCTCACCAAGATGCAGACCATCGGCAGAAGTCACAGCCAATACGGGAGAGATCTTGTGGGGAAATTCGATCCTTCCGGGAATCTGCAGGCGCAAATGTATGGCCTCGAAATGAAGCCCTGGTTCCGGAGGGGAATGGAAGCGCCTCTTCTTTGGGGGGAAGGAGGTGCGGCCGCCACTGGTGCTCTTTCACATTCCGCCGCTTTGCCGGGAACCGGATTGGGTCTCATTGGATTGTCTTCACCGCGCCTGGTGGGGGAAGCAGGAAATCTTCTCGGGAAGACGGCGCGGGGGGCATCCGCCCTGGCCGAACGATCCCGTCTCCCGGCATCGGGTCTTTTGGCCCTGCTCGAAGAGCAAGGAGCGGTTGCCAATGGCCAGTAAGCCGCTTCGAATCGCGTTCCTGACAAAGGACGGGACCTATCTTCCTTTCGCCATCCGTTGTCTGATCGAGGGCTGCGAAGTGAGGGCGATCTGGACGAAACCCCGAAAAAGCCGGATCGGGGTCGGGATGGTGGATGAACTCCCTCTCGGAAAACTTGCTTCCTGGAAGCCGGATGCGGTGGTGGTCGACTGTACGGGCATGGGGAAGATCGCCGACCGTCTCCGGAAGATCGGTCTCCCCGTGTACGGGGGGTCTGAAATCGCCGACTTCCTGGAATACGAGCGAGACAAAGTGCTGGACCTGCTGAAAAACGCAGGGATCGCGGTTCCGGAGACCTACTCCACCCGGAATGTTTCCCAGGCGATCGCGCACGTCAAAAAGACCGGCGAATCTTTTGTCATCAAGCTCGATGGGGAGAAAGGAGCGGGATCCTCCCTCACGTATGTGGGAGATGG
This sequence comes from Nitrospirota bacterium, assembly GCA_021802325.1. The sequence continues at coordinate 5,897 of JAKAAM010000003.1, read as the reverse complement.
TCCGGAAGACGTGATCGAAATGCTGGAAACCTATTCCGGCAAGATCGGGGGAGCCCTGATCAACCTCCAGACAAAAGTCCGGGGGGTGGAGATCAGTACGGAGGGATTTTTCGACGGCAAGAAGTTTCTCGATGGATTCTGGAACCACACCCTCGAGCGCAAGAAATTCATGAACGGCGATATCGGCCCCAACACCGGGTGTGCCGGAGATGTCCTCTGGTGGACCGAATCCAACAAGGTGATCGAGCAGGGAATCCGAAAGCTCGAACCGATCCTCGGAAAGCTCGGATTCTATGGCCAGATCGACTTGAACACGATCGTCGAGCGGATCTTGCCCATGAACCCGGGCGATAAGGGAGCGACATTCAAGGTCTGGGGCCTCGAACTGACCCCACGTTTTGGCATCAATGCCTCCGTCACTCTCATGCAGTTGACGGATCAGCCCATGGCCCGGTTCTTTGTCGAGGCTGCACATCACCAAGTCCGGGAGATCAAGAAGGCCAAGGGATATGCCTGTTCCGTGACGCTTTCCATTCCACCTTTTCCCAACAAGACGGCCGAAATTCCATCAAAGGATATTCCTTGCCTTTTCGATCTTGAGATCCTTTCCCGCGTGAACCCGCTCGATATGTGGTGGAACGGGGATCATTTCGAGAGCGCGGGAGATGGCGGATGGATCTGCTCTCCGGCCGGAACCGGGGCCACCGTTCGGGAAGCCCGGTATGATGCCTATTCCGTGGTCGACCGGATCAACCTTCCCAACAAGCAATACCGGACGGATATCGGGGACAAGGCGGAAGAGGACATCAAGACCCTCGAACGATGGGGGATGCTGTGAAGTCGTCCATGCGCCTGCAGGAAGTGGCCGATGTGGGAGTGCTCTCTCCGCACGTGGGAGACAGCCTCGTTTTCAACGGAAAGGCCTGGCAGAACCGGTCTTCCATCAATCCCGGGAACGCAGGGTCTTTCAACACCTTCTTCGCTCCCCAGAAGCTCCTCGTCTATTACGGGTATCCCATCGCCTTCCAGAATCTCTGGGACGTGCAGGAAATCATCACCCGCATTTCCAAATGGGATATCTGGGTGTGCGGAGCCGGTTACGAGAACCCGAACGATTCCAACTATTCCACCACGACGAAGATCATTGCCGGGGTCCGGGCCCTTGGGACCAAGGTCTACGGATATGTGACCATCGGTGGGCCTCCTTTGGCCACGCTTTCCCAGATCCAGCAGAACGTAACGTGGTGGGCCAATATCGGAGTCGACGGGATCTTTTTCGACAGTGCGGGATTCGATTTCTCCGGGGTGACGCGGGAGCTCCAGATCGGGGCCAAACAGGCCGCTCAATCCTACAATCTTCCGGTTGCCTGGAACGCCTACTACTTCGAGCATGTGGCGGCCGACAACATCACGCAGGTGACGTGGCCTTCTTCGGCCTCCCGTTATCAGGAATTTCAGACGGCCAATCCCAACAATCTCGTCCTTCCCCGCGATAGCGGGGACGTGTATGTTTTCGAGGACTTCGGGTGCGACTCCAATGGGGTCAATGCGTCCAATCCCTCGAACTCGAATATGGATGATCTCCAGTTCCACCAGAAAGCGATGCAGGTGGTGTGGGGTCAGCCACAGGTCATCTTCGGCCAGTCTTCCATCCCTCCGGATCCTCCTCTGGCAGAATTCGAAGTGTGGGCCATCGTGACATTACCCGTCACCGACAATACGGGACAGTCTCCCAATTTCTCGATTCTGGGAAATCTTCAGACCGTCCAGGAGATTGTCGAGTATTTCTGGGCCTGTGCCTACCTCTATGTGAACACCGGAAAGCTCACGGCTCCATACATCACGGCTGTCTGCATCTCGGGGTCCAATTACGGCGCGTGGGGATATTCCATCGAAACGCCGAGGATGCTTCTGGCCGATGTTCTCCTGGGGGGATTTGTGCTCGATTCGATGCCGAGCGCGGATTATGGCCATCATACCTTCACGCGGCAGATCGGCCCCCAGGCGACCCTCGAAGTGGTGACCAATCTGGCGCTTCCTCCCAACCCCCCGGCCCTCGCGGTGACGTCCGGGAATCTTCCGGCAGGAACCTACTACTACAAGATCACGCGGAGTTCCTCGTACGGGGAGACACTCCCGAGCACCGAGGTTTCCATCACCCTGACGGCCCCGGGGGGAGTGCGGATCGATTGGGGGAACACCTCGGCCAGTGGATGGGAAAAGTCTTTCACGGTCTATGGGCGGTCGAGCGGATCCGAGGGATATCTCCAGAATGTCCAGGTGGTCAATGCCACTCACTGGGTCGATGACGGCTCCGTGACGCCGACCGGAAGCGTCCCCACCCAGAACACGGCCTATGAGTTTGTGCCCCGGTTCAGCAATCTCTTCTTCACCGGCATCACCCAGGCGACGGAAGCCCAGGGAGGCTACGCCCTTGTGGGAGGCAATCCCAACCAGGCCTTCCAGGTCGGAACGGCGTCGAGCCAGACGGATGCCGTTCCTTTGGGGCAAGCCCAATCCGATTTTGCCCCCAAAGGCGGCTCTCCATCGGAAACGTTCGAAGCGGCAAATGCCAGTCCCGGGACGCAGGAGGTCGTTCCGATCGCGCAGGGGGATGCCCGGTACGCGGCCATAGGTGGCAATCCCTCCCAGGTCTTCCAGGCAGCGAATTCGGGTTCCGGGACGCAGCAGGTGGTCCCGCGTTCTCAGGCCGATTCCCTCTATGTTCCCTTGAGTGATCTTCCCCTTTCGATTGCGGATGGAGGGACCGGTGCGACAACGGCGGCCGCCGCGCTCTCGAATCTGGGGGGAATTACCGAAACGCAGGCCAACACACTTTACCCTTCCCTGACCGGATCCCTTTCCACTTCCTCGCCGGTCAGCGGAACGGTCTACCGGAACACCACTGGGCAGCCCATCACGATCCTGATGTCGGTAACTTATAACCCGACTTCGACAGAAGCGGCAACGATGACCCCGGCTCTTGGAAGCACATCCACTCCGGGAAGTCTTCCGGACGAATCGGAACCGGCAGGATCCGTTGTGGGGAAAGCTCACAGTTATTTCCTTCGGGTTCCGGCCGGTTGGTATTACAGCTTCACGACCGTCAACGCAACTCTGGGCACCGCCCAGATTATTCAGGGATAGGAGGATGGATAAAACGATGGACCAGGGGACATCCACCTATACGCTGTGGGCAAACGTGGGAGGGTGGCTTCTCGCCTTCTTTTTAGGAAAGAAAGCGCTGGGCGACAGGGACAAAAGACTGGACGACATGGAGGGCTGGCAAAAAGAACATCTTCATGACCATCCGAACATGAAAGAGCTCTTGCGGATGCACCAGGAGAATCGGGAAGTGAACCAGCAAATCTTGACGGCTTTGCAAAAACATCAGGAAGTGCATCGGGAAGACTTTCTTCTCATTAACCATCGGCTCGACAACCTGAACTTCAAGGAGAAGAAATGAAGCTGTCTGTGCAAGGGCTCAAGTTCATTCAGAACCAGGAAGGTCTTCGGCTATCTCCCTATCAGGATGTGGCCGGGAACTGGACGATCGGATACGGACACCTCATGACGGATGAAGAGATTTCCAAATGGCCTCCCGGGTCTTCCATCACCGAAGGGACAGCCCTCCTTCTCCTCGAGGCCGATGTGGAAGAGGCCGAGAACGAGGTCAATCAATTAGTCCATGTCCCCCTTTCTCAGAGCCAGTTCGACGCCCTGGTGGATTTCGTGTTCAACCTGGGGGGAGGAGCCCTTGAGCGTTCGACTCTTCTCGAGGACCTGAACGATGGACGCTACAACGCGGCGGCCGCCCAGATTCCCCTTTGGGACCATGCGGGGGGTCGGGTGGTGAAAGACCTCGAGCTCCGGCGCTTTGCCGAACAGCGGATGTTTTTGCAGGAGAGCGCATGAATGGGATTCTGGCGCTCATGGTGGGCCTGGCTCTGCTCTTTTGCATCCGGGCCAACAATATCAACAAGGAGAGATGAGATGAGTGGAATCGTAACCGAAACGGAAACCCTCGCGGACAAGGCCGAGGATTGGGTGGAAAAGGAAGCCGGACTGATCGAGCACCGGATTATGACGACAAAGGTGTATCACAGCGCGGAGCATATTGCTGCCACGATTGACAAGTGGTTTGAGAGCGCCACAGCTTCGCTCGATACCGAGACGGCCAAGTACTACGGCGAAGCGACCACCCTGATCAAGGGGCTCTTCAAATGAAATGGCTCAAGGACATTCTGACCGAACGTGACGGAGAGACCTTTGAACTCTCGGCCGTTTTAGCGGCGTTCACGGTCGTGGGTTTTGTGGCCATGTCCGTCTGGAAAATGTGGGAGACGCGCCAGTTCGATCCGGTGAGCTATGGAACAGGAGCCTCGGCCATCATCGGTGGCGGAGGCCTCTCCCGGCTTTTCAAGGGGAAGGTGGGAGATTACACGACGACATTTCCCCGGCGTCCGGGCTTCGGTCCTGAAGGAGGGAACCCGTCATGATGTTCTTTCTGGCGAACTGGCAACGGATCCTGGTAGCAGTCGGGATCCTGGCTGCCCTGGGATGGATCGGTTGGGACCGTTGGAGGCTCGACTACTACGAGGCGTGGACCCACCATTATGAAGCCGTCCAGAAGCGGAATGGTGAGGCGATCACCGCTCAGAACCGGGCGATCCGGCTGATGTGGCTCCGGGAAAAGACCTCAGAGGTGAAGGCGAAGAAAGCAGAGGTTACTGCGGAGAAGATCCTGCAAACGGCAATTAGGATCAGTCAAGTACCCATCAAGTTCCCAAGTCATTCGGATTGCGATAAAGATGTCACGGAAACCTTTCAAAAAGTCCGGAGGATCAAGTGACTAACATTCTTCCTTTCTCTCAGTTTGAAAGGGACCTCCCGCAACTCGTGGAACGATGTGATAAGGAAAAGGGAACTATCAAGGGAGTGCTCGTTCTCTTTGAGTATGAAAACGGGGACACCGATGCCCATTCTTATGGAAACCCGGACATTCGAATGATGATCGGAGAAATGTCGGGTGTGGAGCATCGGTTCTGGGAAGCGGTCCAGCAAATCCAGAAAGAGGAAGGAAGGTCATGAAGGCAACGTGGTTGATCCTCCTCTTTATCTCCCTTCTGATGGTCGGTCTGATTCTCACCGGCTGCACTCCTGTTTATGTCGATCGAAAGGTCGAGGTTCCGATCACGATTCCCTGCAAGATTCTTCTCCCCAAACTGGCAACGTTGCCATCGGATGAGCCGATGCCAGCAGGCCTCTCGGTCAAACAGAAGCGGGACTGGATGCTGTCGGCATTGTATCGGGATATTGTTTTGCAGAAGGGAGAGATCGACTCTTTAGAAAAAATTGTGACGAGTTGCCAGTGAGTGGAATAAGGGAGAAAAACAGTGAAATAGGGTCTTCGGCATTTTTCCTCCTGGCATAATTGTGAAGGGATAAAACAATGGAAAAATGCATCTTGCGGTTAAAGGAAGTAATCCAAATAACTGGCTTGTCCCGTTCAACCATTTATAAACTGATTAGCTCCGGAAAATTTCCCAAGCCTTTGAAACTATCCCTCCGATCATCCGGATGGCTTATGTCGGATATCGATGATTGGATTCAGTCTCGAGTGGAGGCCCGAGAGCAAAGCACTCATAACCCAGGAAGGTCATAAAATCCTGTCACCATTTTGTCACCATTCCATGAATCATTTACGTTGATATGGGGTCATATGATCAGGCTGGAAGCCTTGAAAACAGGGACAGTCGGGAACATGGTTGCGGGTTCAATTCCCGCCGCCTCCACCATTTGATGATTCTGTACCATCCGAGAAAGTCCAGTAAGTGAATCAAGCCCGCGTAAAACCGGGCTTTTTTCATGTCTTCTTGTCCCAAATGCCACTTACG
>JAKAAM010000029.1 GCA_021802325.1 Nitrospirota bacterium | reverse complement strand
CGATCAAGAAGAGCTTCCTCCGAGAGAAAGTCTCTCTTTTCGAAAAACCGAACCTGACAAAGAGCTAGTCCTTGACTAACCCGCAAAGAAAAGGAGCGGGAAAAGACCTCAAGATAGAGTCTTCCGGTATACCCAGGAGAAATATCGTCGAAACGATCGCCTGTCTCGGTGATGACACGCGTAAAGACATCGAGACGGCCGGTGGAAGACTTGGGGTTTGCCTTGGCGGACAAATGAGCGGGGAGGTGGAGGGATTCCATGAGGGGCACGAGGTAGACTGCCCCCCTCTCGAGATAGGAAGACGTTCGGAGGTCAATGGAGTAAAGGGAGAGATCCTGAAGAATGTCCGATACCGGGGTGGAAAGGGGAAGAAAGCTTGAACGAAGTCGATAGGCCGTGGGTCCCAAGCGAAGATCCATGGAAGAGGGTTGGATCTGTCGTGGTCCCCAGGCGGCGTCCGACAAAATGACTCCTTCTTGGGCGAGACCACGGATTTGGCAGTCGCTTAAGGTTCCCACGGCCACTCCTCGCGTCGGTCAAGACCTGGAGCCATCGACTCCCATAGAGTCCCTTCCTGTCGATTCCAGCCATCGACAAAGACATGTTTGGAGAGTGGCTGGCGATACGCCCAATCCTCGGTCTCGAGCATGGGTCGGCGGGGAAATTCCCGGACATACCCCAGACAGAGAATGCCAATGGGGCGAACATGATAGGGGAGATTCAGGATACCCTGAACATCTTCACGGCGGAAAATCGTCACCCATCCCATGCCAATGCCCTCAGCCCTTGCCGCCAGCCACAGGTTCATGATGGCACACGAGGCACTGTAAAGATCGGTATCCTGATCGGAAAGACGGCCGAGAACAAAGGGCCCCTCCCGGGCAGGATCGATCGTCACCGCAATGAGAAGCGGTGCATCGAGAATGGCATCCACTTTAAGAGAGAGGAATTTTTCGGAACGCGGAGACTCGAAGACGATGGCGGCGGCTTGACGCTCCTTGTCGACAACACGCTTGAGTTCGCGTCGGATTTCATCTTTCTCTATGAGGATGAAGTTCCATGGCTGCATGAACCCCACCGAAGGGGCATGATGAGCCGCTTTGAGCATCCGGAGAACAATCTCCATCGGAATGGTGTCGGGAAGAAACTCCCGACGTATATCGCGTCGGGTATAGATGGCGTGGTAGACACCCATCTTCTCATCTTCGGGAAGGGAGTGGTCGGGACGAGAAGCAGGCTCTCGCTTTTCCTTTTTTCCCTCAAGGCTGTCATCGTGCTGTCCTGCGGTCATCAGACAAGCCCCGGGGAAACACGGCGAGGGGCATGCTCGCGGGGGGCATTTTCTTGCCCGCGATGATGGAGAGAAAAGTGTCCCTCCGCACTGCGGGAGGAATCATTCGCTTTCATCGGTTCTGGGGGAGAGACGCTCCCCGACTTCCCGTCCTCACCTTCTGGGGCAACTGCGTCAGGAGAGACATCCGGATAAGAGTAAATCTTGTTTTCGTAATTTTTCAAAAGGACCTGACCATTTTCCCGACCGAGAAGATAGTCATCGGCAAGAACAGGTATTTTTCCCCCTCCTCCCGGAGCATCGATGACAAAATGGGGGATGGCCATTCCGGAGATATTTCCCTGGAGCGCCTTCATGATGGCAATTCCTTTATCGACAGGGGTCCGGAAATGATTGGCTCCCCGGGTGAGGTCGGCTTGATAGAGATAATAGGGTTTGACACGGATCTTCAAAAGGCCCTTGAAGAGGGCTCCCAGAACCTCGGCATCGTCATTGACCCCTTTCATGAGAACGGTCTGACATCCCAAGGGAATTCCGGCATCAGCCAAGAGGCGGCATGCCTCCGACGATTCCGGAGTTATCTCCCGGGGATGGTTGAAATGAAGATTCATATAGAGGGGATGAAATCGGGAGAGCATTCGACAAAGTGCAGGGGTCACTCTTTGGGGGAGGGCTGAGGGAACCCGGGTCCCGATACGGATGATCTCGAGATGCTCAATGGAGCGCAACCCTGTAAGAATCTCCTCGAGGACTTCATCCTTGAGCATCAGGGGATCGCCTCCGGAGAGGATGACATCCCTGACTTCGGGATGCTCCCGAATATAGTCGATTCCCTGGCGAAGCTCTTCGCGGCTCACAACCCCTTCGGGCTTGCCGACAAGGCGCTTTCGTGTGCAGTATCGGCAATAAATGGGACATTGGTTTGTCACAAGGAAAAGAACACGATCCGGATATCGATGGACGATCGCCGGAACCGGACTATCCGCGTCTTCGCCAAGAGGATCCTCCGGGCTGTCGGCATCCATCCACTCCGCCGGATCAGGAATGACCTGAAGACCGATCGGATCTTGAGGATCAGAGATCAGAGAGCGGTAATAATCATTGATTCGGATGGGGTAAAGACCTTCAACCTTTTCGGGGCCCACTCCATTCGCCTCGATCACCCACTCTGGAGGAAGGTCGGACCCATGCCTGACCCCCTCAACTAGCAGCTTCTGCCATTCCTGCATCGTTCCCCTCGCCTAAACAGGAAAAACTCCCCTGTCTTCTTCGAGAAATATCTGAGAGACAGTCGACTTTTCCTTCTTTTAATCGCGACTTTCCCATATTTTATTAGCAATTATGAATCGGTATTTTCGGTGAAATCCTGCTCAGGAGACCACGCAGGTGACAGAATGGCGTCAACCATGCCATGAATGAGTTTTTTGTCTTTCGGGCAGGCCGTGACCAAAACACCCCCGGTCCTGACCGTCTCCCGGGTCGGGCCCGTCACGAAATAGTACGGACACAGACGAACGCGGTAGCCTTCCGCCTGTTCGACCTCCGACGGAAAATCGAACCCGGTCATGGGATAGACATGCGTCTGACGAAAAGGCTGAAGAACGCTCGGGCTTCGCGAGAAAGAGTCCATGGCATGAGATACAGCCTCTTTCCATGACTCCTCGGGAAGATCGTGGCCGACAACCACCCCTCGACTTCCCCAAGACAGGGGAGAAAAACCGGATGGTTTAATAATGAATCGGCGCTCCCGCTGAGTCAACCCAGCAAGATCTCGAAAATCGTGAAGCTCCCGATCTCCCGCCACAAGAGGCGGCGTCAGTGAGGCCTGTGCGGGGACAGATGCCGGATCAAGAACCCAGGTCGGAGGAATCAGTCGATCAAGCAGGGCGACAGACTCCGGAGGAACATTCCGGCACCAGTGAGAACGCAGACGAGGATGATGCCAGAGAGCCATTCCCATTTTCTCTTCAAGCCAAGGCTTGATCGGGGGAGTGATTCGGACCTTGCCGCCCTTGGCAAAATAGAGCATGAGGTCAGACTTGGGAATATTCGGAAGATCGAAGAGCTCAAAGAAGCGATAGAGAGTCGTTATCCGATGGGTTGTCCCATCGGGACCCGGAAAAAAGAATCCATTTTCATCAAATCTAAGCTCCCGGGGATGAAGGCAAAATGCAGGAAAGTACCCCCGGGTCAGCTCTGCCGCAATGAGGGACATTTCATTTCTATAGTCGTGAGACTCGTCGGAAACAACAATGGCCAGAACAGGGTTGGGGTCAAGGGATTGGATCATGGCGGCAAACCCTTGGAGTATCCCTTCAGGACCACCGATCATTCCTCCCTGCCCTCGATCGCGGTAAATTCTTGAGAGGGCCAGAAGAAGTCCCGGTCCTCCCGGCACGGCATCCATCTCAGTGAGAACAGGTCCTTCAGATGTTAACAGGAGATCCGGGCGCAGGACTCCGGGAAGATCGGATTTGAAGCGGCGGGACAGTCCGTAGGAGAGGAGCTCCGATGGCTTGCCCCGATCAAGGTAGTCCCTGACGAATTCCTCCCCCACGGAGGGCTCACGGTAAAGACGGTCAAAGGCTCGGTAAAAAGAAAGGAGCGCCTGTCCCAAAGAGGAGAGAAATGAGTCATCGATTCCGGAAAAGCTGACTGGATGAGGTGAAAACCGAAAAGGCCTCTCAAAAAGCCCCTGGACCTTCAGGGTCGATCCAACATTTTTGTACAACGGCCCCTCCGGAGCGTGGCTGGCCGGAGCAATACCGGCACGAAAGCAATCTGGTCCGAATAATCCCCTTGTGATAAACTAGACCGAAGAAACCTTCTAGAAGTCTAACATAGTTTTTAGGCAAACGATTTGAGGCAGTTTTCGGCTTCCGGACAGCACGGCAACAACAGGACAGGGTCTGCGTGACAATTTCCCCCCTTGAGCTTCTCCTCCTTGAAATGGCAAGCGGCTTTTATCTGGGCGCCTTTATTCTCTACCTTTCGGAGATTTTGCTCTCGCGCCCTCCGAGAATTCCCTGGGCGCCAGTGACCGCGGGGGTGGGGGGAGTCCTCTTCCAGTCCCTCGCCATCTTCATTCGATTCGGCTTTCAGGGCCACGTCGCGCTCCTTTCCCTCCGAGAGGTTCTTTCCTTTTTTTCCTGGTCTCTGGTGCTGACGTTCCTTTATCTTGAACACCAGAAAAAGGTGAGGATCCTGGGACTCTTCATCTTTGGAATTGCCTTTTTTTCAACCCTTATGGTCATCGGAATTTCCTTCAGGGCTCCGGTTCTTTCGAGCGGAGCGCCGATCGGTCTCCTTCTTTCCATTCACACCCTCCTGATCGACTTGGGACTGGCGTCGGCGGCCCTGGCGTTTATGGTGTCCATTCTCTACCTTGTGCTCGATCATTTTCTCCGGCGAAAGATTTTCAACAGATTTTTCACCCGGATCCCCTCCCTTGAAACGCTCGATCAGCTCAACAACAACTTTAGTGGGATCGGATTCGTTTTCTTGACCGCAGGACTCTTTTTTGCCATGATTTGGTCGTGGGAGAAGTTCGGGAGAACTCTTCCGCTCGCGTCCCAGGGCCGACTCGCCTTCATCGGAGCGATTCTCGTCTGGTTGCTTTATGCCATGACGGTGCTCGTCAGATGGAACCGTCGATTCCGGGGAAAGCAGGCCGCGTACCTATCGATTTCGGGATTTCTTGTCTTTGCTGCAACGATGTTGGTGTTGGCCTTTTTTTCTAAAGGCTCCCATTTCATTTTATAGGGCCGACAAGTACCATGCCGGATTCCCTGCGACAAAGATAAGCCAGGTGATAGCGGAGACAGCCATTTGATCAAGATCACCCTTGCTGGCGTCAACCACAAGACAGCTCCCGTGGAAATCAGGGAAAGAATTGCTTACCCGAAGGAAAGCCTTTCCTCTGCGGTACAGTCTCTTGCCCATCAGGACTCCGTCCTGGAGTGCCTCCTGCTTTCCACATGCAATCGTGTGGAAATCCTGACAATCACCTCAAACATCCATCCCTCTCCCGATTTTTTCACCGACTTCCTCTCGAAGACTCATCCCGCCCTCACCTCGGTTCCCCTTCGCCCCCATCTTTATTACAAAACCGATTCCGACGCGGTGGAACATCTTTTTCAGGTGACGGCAAGCCTTGACTCGATGGTTGTCGGGGAACCCCAGATTACAGGACAGGTCAAGGAGTCCTTCGAGATCTGTCGAAAAGAGAACTCCGTTGGCCCTTACTTGAATCAGATCTTCCAGCGAGCCGTGAGTTCGGCAAAGCGTGTCCGTTCGGAAACGGCGATCAGCCACCTTCCCGTCTCCATCAGTTATGCAGCCTGCCAGCTGGCTCGAAAAATCTTCCAGGACATGTCCAACAAGTCCGTCCTCCTCCTCGGAGGAGGAGAGATGGCCCAACTCACTGCCCGCCACATGAAAAAAATGGGTGTTCGCTCCCTCACCCTCATGACACGGGATCCGGCCAAGGGGGAACCCCTGGCGGCTGAGTACGAAGCCACTTATGCGCCGATGTCCCGACTCGATGACATCCTCTCTGAGGCGGATATGGTCGTCTGCTCGACCGGGGCCGAGACCTACTTGCTGACGGTTCCGATCATGGAGTCGGCCATGGAGCGGAGAGGGTACCGCCCCCTCTTCCTGATCGACATTGCCGTCCCCCGAAATATCGACCCCGAGATCTCCCGACTGTCGAATACCTTTCTCTACAATATCGACGACCTCCGATCCGTGGTTTTGTCCAATCAGAAAGAACGGGAAATGGAGACCTTTGCCGCCAAGGAAATTGTGCGCCAAGAGGTTGCCCAGTTTGAGAAGTGGCGAGCGGAGCGATCGGCCGTTCCCCTGATTCAGGCTCTGAGACACCATACAGAGGAACTCCGCCTTGCCGAGATTGATCGTTTTTCAAGAACGCTCGACGGTCTTCCCGATGAAGCCCGCAAGCAAGTTCTTCTTCTGACACAGTCCCTGATGAACAAGATGCTTCACCCCACCTATCAGACATTACGAAACTCGTCAAACATTGATGAAGCCTGGGAGTGGATCACCCGTTGCTACGGACTCCCTCCCGAGATCCTCTCCCGAAACGGATCACCTGAGAATATCTCCCCCAAGGAGCGGGAAGGGAAGTCCGTACTCGATTCCCCTCTCTCCGATCTCCCCCTCCCCGGCGAGCAGACTTGCTGATTCCTTCAGAGTCTTCCCCCATCAGAATCGGAACACGCGGATCAGAGTTGGCGTTGTGGCAAGCTCGCCATGTGGCGGCCATGATCCGACAAACGGCCGGGCTCGAATCGGAACTCACCATCATCAAGACAACCGGAGACATGATCCTCTCCGTCCCCCTCTCTCAGGTCGGGGGAAAAGGACTCTTCGTCAAGGAAATCGAGGAAGCCCTTATTGCCGGGACAATCGATCTCGCCGTCCACAGCATGAAGGATGTTCCGGCCTTTCTGCCCGAGGGCCTTGAGATCGGAGCCATCCTCTCCCGTGAAGACCCGAGAGATGCCTTTGTCTCGAATTCTTTCTCCTCCTTTTCATCCTTGCCCCTCGGAGCTCGAATCGGAACCTCATCCCTCCGGCGAATGGCACAGCTTAAGAAACGCCGACCGGATCTCCGATTCGAATCGCTGAGGGGAAATGTGGGGACCCGCCTTAGGAAGCTTGACGAAAATCAGGTCGATGCCATCATTCTGGCGGCCGCCGGACTCAAACGTCTTGGATTCTCGGACAGAATTCGGGAATATCTCCCTGTCGAACTCTCCCTTCCGGCCGTCGGACAGGGCGCCTTGGGTCTTGAGTGCCGCGTGGGAGACGGTCGGATTCGGACGCTTCTTGACGGAATGCACGACCCGGAGACAACGGCGTGCGTCCTGGCAGAGCGAGGGGTCCTCTCGGCACTCGACGGGGGGTGCCAACTCCCGATTGCCGCCCATGCCCGCACCATCAATCCGGAACAGATTGAGCTGATCGCACGCATCCTCGATGTCGAAGGAACCACACTCCTCGAGGAGCACACGTCTGGATCGCCACAAGAAGCCCATCAGCTTGGGGTGGAAGCGGCGCAGAAACTCTTGTCTCGCGGCGGTCAAAAAATCCTCGCGGACATCCTCTCTGCAGCACAAAATCCTCCCTCCGAAAAATCATCCCGGCATCCCGGGACCGATTGAAGATCTCTCAGCTTCCGCTCTATGATCAAATCATGAGACTGATGCCCACCTTGGATTCCCCACCGACTTCCTTTACGCTCTCCCGTTTGAGCCACCAATATTGTCCGACTCTCCGAAACCGCAAAAGGGGGAACAATGGCTGATCGCGCCCCTTCTCCCCCCAAAAAGAAGGCCTCCATGGTCTACCTTGTGGGAGCCGGCCCCGGGGATCCCGGTCTTCTGACCATGAGAGCCGCCCGGGCCATTGCCATGGCCGATGTTCTCCTCTATGACCACCTCATTCCCCTTGAACTCCTCGACCTGGCCCCCGACGAGGCAAAGAGAATCGATGTGGGAAAGGTCCGAAACCATCCCCGGATGTCTCAAAAGGAAATCGGGGAAACACTTGTCGAACATGCCCGACAAGGCCTGTCCGTTGTTCGTCTTAAAGGGGGAGATCCGTTTGTCTTTGGCCGAGGAGGCGAGGAAGCGCAGGTTTTGGCTGAGGCAGGCATCCCCTTTGTTGTCATCCCAGGAGTGACCTCCCCGGTCGCCGTTCCTGCCTATTCGGGCATTCCCGTAACCCACAGGGACCATAGCTCTCGCCTGATTATCCTCACGGCACATGATGACCCCACTGACTGGAAACAGCCTGACATTGACGCCCTTGCCCGACCCCATCAGACCGTCGTCGTCCTGATGGGAGCCTTGTATATGAAAGAGCTTGTGGCCCGCCTCTTGAGTGCCGGGCTCGATCCGAAGACTCCAACGGCCATCATTCGATGGGGAACCACTCCCAATCAGGAGTCTTACTACCAGACACTTGAAGAAATTCCGACCTTTCTCAAAGAGCACGGGATCGCTCCCCCAGCGATTTTAACCATTGGAGGCGTGGTCTCCCTTCGGGAAGAGGTATCCTGGAGCCATCGCCTCCCACTCTTGGGCAAGCGCATCCTCCTGACCCGGGAACGCTCGCGATCCAAGGAGCTTTCGGAGACGCTGGAAGCCCTCGGTGCCACCGTCATCACATTTCCCACCATCTACGTTTCACCCAGTCTCCCCGAGAGATCCATCCAGGCCATCGAAAACCTGAAAGACTTCTCCTGGATTGTCTTTCTGAGCCCCAACGGAGTCCAATACTTCCTGGAAGGGCTTCGGAAGAGCCGGCAGGATTTGCGCTCCCTGGCCGGCCTCCAGATCTTTTCCATGGGCCCGGCCACGAGCGCCGCTCTGGGCGAGGCAGGGCTTCGGCCCGACCTTGTTCCCTCCGAGTCCCACGGAGAAGGGGTGATTGAAGCCTTCAGCCATCTCCCGAAGCCTCACTCAGGCAAAATTCTGCTCGTTCGGGGGGATCGGGGCACGGGAACCATCCCCCGGGGACTGGAAGAGCTGGGCTATGGGGTCGAAACCATCTCGGTCTATGAAAACAGCCCCCCCGCCGTTCCCGACTACAGGAAGGAACGACTGCGGACCATTCTCGACGAAGACGCCATTGACCTGGCCATCTTCTACAGTCCTTCGGCCATCCAGGGCCTCATTTCCCTCTTTCCTGACCATGCCAAGGCAATTTCCCGAATTCCCTCCCTCGCGATTGGCCCCACAACCCGGGAAGAGTTGGTCCGTTCGGCAATTCAGACTCTCGTCATGGCAAAAAACCCCACCACGCCCTCGGTCGTTGAGACCGCGGTGGACTTCCTCTCCCAGTTCGGAAATAATGCAAAAGACCATTCTCGCCCCCCCGGAAAACCGGGGAGAGTCAATCCAGGAGGAGCCTGACCGTGAGCCATCCCGTCGAACGGCCCCGCCGTTTGAGAAATAGCCCTGCTCTCAGAAATCTTGTACGGGAGGTGGAACTTCACCCTGACAATCTCATTCTCCCCCTCTTCGTTACCTGGGGAAGAGACAAAAAAGATCCCATCTCTTCCATGCCAGGGGTCTTCCGCCACTCGGTGGATCGTCTTCCCGACATCCTGAGCGAATCGTGGGAGGCCGGCATCCGCTCGCTCCTTCTCTTTGGAATTCCGGAAAGGAAAGATGATAACGGGTCGGAAGCCCTCAACCCCGATGGCCCAGTCCCCCAGGCCATCGGAGCCATTCGGGACAGGTTTCCCGGCTTTGTCATCATGACCGATGTCTGCATCGACGAATACACCACCCATGGCCACTGTGGCCTTGTCAGCGGCGACCGGATCGAGAATGACCCGACATTGGACATTCTGGCGGGAATGGCCCTTCTCCATGCCCAGGCAGGAGCCCATGTCGTGGCCCCTTCCGACATGATGGATGGCCGGGTGGGGGCCATCAGACGCCGACTCGACGAAAATGCCCTGACCGACACCCTTATTCTTTCCTACGCGGTCAAATATGCCTCCGCTCTCTATGGTCCCTTCCGGGATGCCATGATGAGCGGTCCCCAGTTCGGAGACCGCTGCTCTTACCAGATGGATTTCCGGGGGCGACGGGAAGCGCTCCGGGAGGCACGTCTCGATATGGAGGAGGGCGCGGACATGCTGATGGTCAAGCCCGCCATTGCCTACCTCGATATCATTTCCCAGGTCTCTGAAATCTCGGATCTTCCTGTAGCGGCCTACCAGGTTTCGGGAGAGTATTCGATGATCATGGCGGCCGGGGCCAATGGCTGGATCGACACCGATCGGGTCATGATCGAAACACTGACAGCCATCCGACGTGCCGGCGCCCAGATGATCCTGACCTACTTTGCCATCCGCGCTGCACGCCTCCTTCGGAGCTAAACATCGTGCAAACCTACCGCGGTGACTTGGCGACCCTGCGACGGAGCCTCCCTCCGGGTCCCTATGCCATGACCATTGGGAACTTTGACGGGGTTCATGCCGGCCATCAGTATCTTCTTTCCCAGCTTTTCGAGCGGGCAAGAGCGCTCTCCTGTCCCTCCCTCCTCTTGACCTTTGACCCCCATCCGCTTTTTGTGCTCTCGCCCGACTCCTCCTTTCGGATGATCATGTCCCGGGAACGCCAGGAAGAGGTCTTGGGCGAGCTTGGCCTTGAGATTCTTGTCTCTCTTGCCTTTGACAAGACCTTGGCCGCCATGGCCGCGAAAGATTTTGTCTCTGACGTTCTGCGGCCCCTCTTTCACCCGGCCCTCATTCTTGTGGGAGAAGAGTTTCGCTTTGGAGCCGGCCGTCAGGGGACATTGGAGACCCTGAGCCACGAGCTCTCATCGGAGGGCACCCGGGTGATTCCTCTTTCCCCCTTTATGGAGGAGGGGCATCGAATCTCGAGCTCCCGAATCCGGAAGGCCGTGGACCAGGGGGAGATCGAGCAAGCCAACCGGCTCCTGACCCGTGCCCTGGAAATCTCGGGCCCCGTCGTCCGGGGAGAACAACGGGGACGCCTTCTGGGCTTCCCGACGCTGAATCTCATTCCCCCTGAACACCGGCTCGTCCCGCCACCGGGAGTCTATGCGACACGGACACGCGTGGAGGGAGTCCTGCATGATTCGGCCACCTATATTGGGACAAAACCCACATTTGGAACCCACCGTCCTGTGATCGAGACACACCTTCCGGGTTTCTCCGGCGACCTTTACGGAGTCGATCACGAGGTCTTCTTTTACCACCGGGTCCGGGAGTCCATGCTATTCCAT
>JAKAAM010000028.1 GCA_021802325.1 Nitrospirota bacterium | reverse complement strand
AGAGCGTGGGCAAATCCTGCGGCAAGGAAGACCGGTTGGCTCCCTGCCCGACGTCCGTCTTCCTGGGCCCCTCCCAGAAGCCAGGGATTGATCCGGATCCCCCGGCGAAGAAGAAGCGCCGCGATTCCTGCCGGCCCCCCAGCAACGGAAGAAGATAGGGACATCAGGTCGGGTCCATCACTCTGCAAGGAGAGAGGCTCCCATCCTTGGGCCGCCGAGGAGTCACTGTGGAGAATCCCGCCTCTTTCCCTTACGATTCCGGCGACCTCCGCTAGGGGCTGGAGGAGACCGGTCTCAGGACTCACTCGTTGCAGGGAGACCAGTGTTCTCGCTCCCGGCCAATTTCTTTTGAGGGCATCGGTGTCGACCGTCCCTTGGGGAGTCAGCGTGAGAAGCTCCATTTTTGCGCCCGTCTCACGGGAAAGGGCTTCTGCGCTTCGGAGGACTGAGCTGTGTTCGAGAGGAGAGACCAAAATATGATCCGGTGCAGTGTTTCCGGGAAAACGGACTCCTCGTATGGCCCACACATTGGCTTCCGTTACGGAGGAGACAAAGATCACTTCTTCCGGCCGGCTATGGGCATACCGTGCGACGTCGTCCCGATATCGCTCGAGGCGTTCAGCTTTGTCGAGTCCCCTTCGGGTCCGGGCGGTGGGAACAACTGTATCTTCGAGCTCTTTATCTATCGCTTCCCGGACCCCCGGTCGAAAATACGGCATTGTGTCGACATGAAGATGGATCATCCTACGTCCCTTAATGTTGTTAAGTTTTTGGGTCCTCATCCTTGAAGAGGATTGGCGAGCCTGTTCACAAAAATCCTAAAAACGCCGAATTCCGTCCTTTTTTTCTCTCCGGGTTCCTGTCGGCTACCATTCTATGATAGCATGACGAGGACCAGTGGGCGCTCATTGAAACAGAAGATGGTGACATTTTGGTCGTGTCTGATTTTGTTATTGTCGTCTCCGATCCTTCCCTTTAAAATATGTCCAAGACG
The DNA here is from genome assembly GCA_021802325.1 of Nitrospirota bacterium. The sequence continues at coordinate 10,653 of JAKAAM010000028.1, read as the reverse complement.
AATCACACGGGGGAACCCCTTCCGATGGCACATGATGATCTTATCAAATCCATTTTGACCGACTCCAAAACCGTGGCGGTTGTCGGAATTTCCGACAAGCTCGGACGTCCAAGCCTCACCGTCGCCAGCTACCTTCAGGACCATGGCTTCGATGTTCTTCCTGTCAATCCCAACCTGAGCTCCGTGGCGCATGTTCCCTGTTATCCCGATCTGAAAAGCCTTCCTGTGACCCCTGACCTTGTGGTGATCTTTCGAAAGGCTTCGGATATTCCGGATGTTGTCCGGGAAGCGGTGGCGACGGCGGTTCCCCGAGTCTGGATTCAGGAAGGGATCGTGAGTGAGGAAGGATATCGTATGGCTGAGATTGCCGGAATGGCGGTCATTATGGACAAGTGCATCATGAAAGAACATGCCCGCCTGACCCGGGAAGGCCACTTGGGGAAGGAACATCACTAAAGACCTTCGGTGGGATCGTCCTCCTTGCATGGATTGCTCCAGAGCGTTTCCCATGCTATAGTACCCAAGTTTTCCCGCAATGAATCACCCCTTTCTCCCCAAGGCGATGTAGCTCAGTCGGCAGAGCAGGTGAATCATAATCACTCGGTCGGGGGTTCGAATCCCTCCATCGCCACCAATTAAAAATCTCTGAATGGATCCCCCATTCCAAAATTGGCAATGCTGTCTTTTTCTCGCACCTGTATTTCGGGATGGAACTCCTGTGTAACGATTTGTTCATTGACCTCCTCTCATATTCTCCCCCTCTCGTTAGTGCCAATCAAAACTTGACGGTAGTTCTATATGAAATTATATTGAAAGAGGGGATTTTTATTGTGTTTCCCTTGACCCTATGACCTTAAGGAGTCCCAATCATGCCTCCCTCAACGAAAAAACTCAAAATACTCATGATCCAGCCGACGCTCATGAGGCTCTCCGGAGTGCCGGTCCAAGCAAAAAAACGCCTTATCATGACGATGGTGACCCCATATCTTGCAGGGCTCACCCCGCTTACCGATGATGTTGTGGTTGTCGATGACAAGGTTCAGAAAATTCCCTTCGAAGGGAATTTTGACCTTGTGGCTATCACCACGACAACCGGGTCTGCGAACCGGGCCTATGAAATTTCCAGGAAGTTTCGGGAACGAAAGATTCCCGTTGTGATGGGAGGGTTTCATTCCACCCTTCACCCAGCCGATACCCTCCTCCATGCTGACAGTGTTGTCGTAGGAGAGGCGGAAAATGTCTGGGGAGAGCTACTTGATGATTGTCGACGGGGGAAAATCAAGTCCCTTTACAAGGCAGAACAGCCAAGCGACATGAAAAGCCTTCCCCGGCCTCGCTATGAACTTCTTGATCTCTCCCGTTACCGCATTCATATGATGCCAATTCAGGCGACTCGTGGCTGCAATTATCATTGTGATTTTTGTGAGGTTCCCGTTGTCTATGACGGAGCCTATCGCATGCGGCCGGTGGAAGATATTGTCGAAGAGATTCAACAGCAAAAGAAAATCATGGGGATCAACCAGTTCCAGTTCATCGATGATCAGCTGACGGGAAAGCATGCTTTTGCCCGTGAGCTCTTCAAGGCGCTGAAGCCCCTTGACATCAAGTGGAGCTGCTTGTGGACGCTCAACACCAACCATGATGAAGAGCTTTTGGATTTGGCCATTGATGCCGGCTGCATTCATGTCAACATTGGGATGGAAAGCATCAATCAGGCTAATCTGAACGACATCCACAAGAAACAGAACCATGTGAAAGATTACATCGACTTGCTGAAGGCCATGGAAAAACGTCGGCTTTTTTACTCGCTGAATCTGATGTTTGGCCTTGATCATGACACTCCGGATGTCTTTCCTGCGACGCTGGACTTTCTGGAGAAAGTTCGTGCTCCGCTGGCCTTTTTCAGTATTGTCTCTCCAAGGGAGGGCACGCCTTTGCGTGCGCGGCTCAATGCGGAAAATCGGGTGGTTGATCCGACTGCTGACCAATATTCTTCAGGCCATGTCTGCATGTTCGTCCCTAAAAACATGACGAAAGAACAGGTTGAAGAGGGGATCGATTGGGTTCAGCGCTCGTTTTATTCTCCCCGTTCCATCATGAAGCGGCTTCTCTACCCCAAGAGCCCCTTTACTTTCCATCGTGATGGGCTTCCCTCAAATCTCTTTTTTCACTATGTATCGCGCAAGGGTATTGATACGGTGGAGTATTACTGACAAGAAAGCTTTTTTCTCCCTCGCATTCAAAACCTGAAGGATCGGGGTGCTCGATAAAAAAGCCTCTCTCCGAAAATATTTCGGAGAGAGGCTTTTCTTTTATCTGGCTGTGGGAGGAGATTGGTCAGAATGGATCGGCGATGAGAGGCCTTAAGAGCCTGAGGATCGGAGTCGGGTCCTGTTAAGGTACCAGAATAGGGACAGAAGCCCGATGAGAACAAAGGCGCCAATGCCTGAAAGAGCTCCGATGGAAGACTTGATTCCGTAGGTAGGAGTTCTGGCGGGGTTGTAGATGACAAAGAGGAGAGCATAGACGGTGTAGGCCGTAATGATGGAGAAGACAAACGAGAGAAGGGTGACCCAACCCAGACGTCTGTGAACCATTGGATTCTTCTTGAGGACCCGGACTCCTCCCGCCACTTCAGTGGTCATGAATCCGTTGAAGACCACCACCCCCGTCAGGATCAGGGCTGCTGTCGAGACGAGTGAGTGGAAGATGATGATGGGATAGTAGACCATGTACTTGATCATTGATGGACCGCCAAAACCGACGATGCCAACGATATACTGCTGGGCCAGATACATGAGAAACCATCCCGCCACGAGTATGGTCGAGAGAAGCATCGTATTGTGGTGGGCTGTCCCACGGTGTTTGCGTCCGAGATAGGCGCCAAAAAAAAGGCAGGAGAAAACAATGGTTTCGCTGGTGATCGTAAGGTCCCACCAGAAGTCTGCTTTGGTACCAAGAAATCCGTGCATGGCGGCTATCCGTTCTTAGGGGTCTGAGAGGAAGTGTCGGCACTTTCCAGTGCCTGACAGACAAAGTACCACAGTGCAAAAGGCACGACACCCGCAAAGAGAAACACCATGAAAAAAAGTGCTCCGAATCCGAGAAAGACCTTGCCAGGTTCGCTCCCGACCGCATGGAAAAATGCCTGGAGGAATCGTCCACCCAAGAGGTTGGGAACCATAAAGGTATATCCAAATCCCCAAAACCCAAAAACTGTGGTCAGGAGGGGATGACGTTTGACGAGCTCCGTCAGGGACAGCTTTTCTTGGCTCATGACGTTTCGGTGTCCGGGGGTGATGCCGCAATGGTTGTCAATGCTTTCTGATCGGTCGACAGGTTCAGTGTTCCCACGGGGATCGAGAGGGGCGAGTCCTGTCTCGGCGGCAAAAAGATCTACCACCTTCTTTAATTCTAGCACAAGCCTGATGGGTGATGAAGAGCGAGCCTTGTTGCGGGAGGAGAACAGCTCTCAGGACGAGGTCTTGTCGGCAGCGGAAAGGTTCTTCAAGAGTTCGAGAAGTTCGGTGATTTCTTCCGGGGGAAGGGATCGGCGGCGAATGGTGGCCTGCACCCTCCTTTTGTCGATGGTTTGTCCCCAAATGCCGAGAATGGTCCGACTTCCATGGAAGTTGATCTTGCGGATGAGCTCGTCAACATCCCCGTTCTTCCACTCAAGAAGAAGGGAATTCCCCCGGATGCGGAGCGATTTCAATGAGTGGGGTGTCAGTAAAAGACACTGGTTGCCAATGGACGTTACCGCAGAGAAGAAGACTAGCCAGAATGCGCCAAAGAAGACGTAAAACCACATGGTATTGGCTTGCTGGTGGGCATAGTAGGACCAGGAGAGGATTCCCGAAAGAATCAGTGCCGAGCCGTGGAATATGCCGCTAGTCAGGGCCCCTTTTTTATCGGGGGCGAGAATGAAGTGTTTATCTACCATGGGATGAAAAAATAGCATATAATCGGACCACATTCAATCGTGGGGAGGGGTTGTGAGAGTCTGGCAAGGAAGACGGATTGGGGTGGACTTGTTGGAAGTCCATCGTCCGGGGCAGGCAGGGAAGAGTCAACCTTTCGAGATTGTTCGCTTCGGTCAAGGGGTTGCCATTCTCCCTGTGACGAACGATGGGCGGGTGGTCCTCATTCGCCAGCTTCGCCCTGCAGTCGGCGAGCCGATCCTTGAGATTCCTGCAGGAAAAATGGAGGCCGGTGAGGAGATCCTTGAATCGGCCCGTCGCGAGCTCTTTGAAGAAACTGGAATCGAAGGAGCTGATCTTCACCTCATGCACTCCATCTATACCACACCAGGTTTTTGTGATGAGGTGATCCATCTCGTCATGGCCTGCGGGGGGATCGCAGGTCGCCCCCACCCAGAGGAAGACGAGTGGATCGATCCCCCCCTCTTTCTGAACAGGGAGGAGATTCGCTCTCGAGTCGCTGCGGGAGAGATACGGGATGCCAAGACTCTCGTTGCGTTAGGTTTGGCGGGATTCCTCACAATGGTGTGACCCTAAGATTTCAATCAGATCATGCCTTTGTCAATGTTTGGGTTTTGTGTGTTGGGATGATAAAATGAAGCCTTTACGGGGAACCGCAGGCTCTTTTGTTTCAGAGGGGGATATCCCCGAAAGGCCGCCCGCCAAGGTGGGGGCGAAGGGGGAGTCTTATGGCATGGCCGTGGCCAGGGGAAACATTCACTGGAACTTCATGGCCTGTCAAGCCACCGGTCCTTGCGGACACTGCGAGGAGATCTGTCCGACGGGAGTCTTGGGACTGCGAGAATTCTCCCGAGAGGGGGTTTCAGGAGCGTTGTGTCTGCGGTGCAGGCTTTGCCTGCAAGTGTGTCCTTCTGGAGCTCTTTCTTTTTTGCCCCCGGACAGGGGGGCTTCCGGTACGGGAGCACTCCAAGATGCTGTTTGTGAATGATTTTGCAGGATATGTGTGAGATGGCCAATAAAAAGACTTCGGTGATCCCCCTTCCCCTCCACCCTTCGTGGGAGGGGGGGGGAGATCCCCCCTCCGAGATGAAGGAGGTTCGGGGAAAGGTTCTCGATGCCCTGGGCCCGGCGAACATCCTCGATTCCCTTGAGGAGGGGGTGATCGCTATCGGCCTTGACAAGAAGGTCCTCTACCTCAATCGAGCCGCTCGGGAAATGCTCGGACTCTCTCAAGGGGAAGTATTTGGCATGGACTGCCAAAAGGCCATGCGAAGCTCGGTCTGCAGTGCCCGTTGCCTCATCGAAAAGACGATCGAAAGCGGAGAGCCGTATCGGAACTATGAGATTTCCCTGACCGACCGCCATCGAAGAACCCGTCTCGTGCGGGTCAATACCGCCCTCCTCAAGGATGCTGATGGTCACGTGGTCGGCGGGGTGGAGATCTTTCATGATGTCACCCAGTTGGCTGAACTGAAGAAAGAGCTCAAGGGCCGCTATGCCTTTGGCAAAATTATTGGCCAGAGCGAGAAGATGCGCGAGCTCTTCGATCTTCTCCCCGTGGTGGCACAGAGCAAGTCCACCGTTTTAATAGAAGGGGAAAGCGGAACGGGAAAGGAGCTCGTTGCCCATGCGATCCATGAAAACAGCCCCAGGAAGGATGGTCCCTTTATCAAGGTGAACTGTGCGGCCCTTTCCGAGGGTGTCCTTGAGTCCGAGCTCTTCGGGCATGTAAGGGGGGCCTTTACTGGGGCTGTGTCGAGCAAGCCAGGACGATTCGAACTCGCCTCCGGAGGCACCCTCTTTCTTGACGAGATCGGAGAAATCTCGGCCTCCATGCAGGTCAAGCTTCTGCGTGTTCTGCAGGAGGAGGAGTTTGAGAGGGTTGGAGGAACGAAGACCCTCAAAGTCGATGTTCGGGTGATTGCTGCAACAAACCGGGACCTTAAGGCCGCGATCGAGGCCGGGACCTTCCGTCGGGATCTTTATTATCGGCTTCGAGTGGTGCCCCTCTTCCTCCCCCCCCTTCGAGAGCGAAGAGAGGACATTCCCCTTCTGATTTCCTCTTTTCTTTCCCGATACAATGCAGAGTTTGGAAAGAATGTCGTGGGACTCTCCCAGGAAGCACAAAATATCCTGATGAACCATTCCTACCCAGGGAATATCCGGGAGCTCCAGAACATCATCGAACATGCGGTTCTTCTCTCCACCGGGCGTACAATTGGAGTCCGAGAGCTTCCGCGGGACCTGGCCCCTATCCCGGAGGAGGGTTCCTTTGCCGATGTGGCCCTGTCCGGCTCAAATGCCCTTCGGACAATGGAGGATGTCATGATCAGAAAGGCCGTTGAGAAGACCCAGGGGAATATGTCCCAGGCCGCCAAGCTCTTGGGAATCGGCCGCTCGACTCTTTGGCGCAAGCTTCGGGAGATGGGAGACATCGTGTGAAGATCCTGACCTCACGAACCGAGACCCTTGATTCCCTGAAGAAACACCGGATTGTTCCTGTCATTGGAGAGGCTCTGTCAGATCTCCTGACTCCTCCCGCCGCCTATGCAGCCCTTTCCCAAGAGCGTCCTCGTTTCCTCTTGGAAAGTGCAACGGGAGGAGAGCGGTGGGGGCGTTACTCTTTTGTCGGTTCAGGCGTCCTGGTTGCCTTCTCCGGATCGGTCGGTGGAGCCCTCAGGATAGAACGCTTTCGAGAGGGGAGCCGAACCGGAGTCACGGAGAGGACGGGCGATCTCTTTTCTGAGTTCTCTCGTGCGATGGCCGAACTTGATGCCGGGATGGATGATCGCATTCCCGTGTTTGCCCAAGGGGTGGTTGGGTATTTCGGCTATGATATTGTGCGTTGTTTTGAACGCCTTCCCGAGGCTCTACCTGCAGCCGATGACTTTCCGGATCTTTCCTTCTTTCTTCCGGAAGTCATGGTCGTTTTTGACCACGCCATCCAACGCCTCAAGCTTCTCACATGGATCGACCGGGAAGAGGGGAATCCGGACAGTCTCTTCGACGAAGCAACGGTGCGTCTCGCCTCCTTTTGGCAGGCCCTTTCCCTTTCTCGTCCCCCGGAAAAGCCTTCCGGTGCGTCTGGCAAGCTGACGTTGCGGGAGACGACCGATGCGGAGAGCTTCAAGCGCTCCGTCGACCGGGCCAAAGAACATATTCGTGCCGGAGATATCTTTCAGGTTGTCCTCTCCCGCCGTTTCGAGTTTGATTGGGAGGCGTCTCCCCTCACTCTCTATCGCGTTCTGCGTTCCATCAATCCCTCTCCTTATCTTTTCCTGATCGAACATGGGGAGCGGGCTTTGGTCGGATCATCTCCGGAGCTTTTTGTCAGGGTGTCGGGGAAAACGGTTGATCTGCGTCCCATTGCAGGAACCGTTCGCCGTTCAGGGGACGCCCAGGAGGACGAGCGGCGCTCTCAGGCCCTTCTTTCGGACCCGAAGGAACGGGCCGAACACGTCATGCTTGTGGATCTTGGCCGCAATGATGTGGGGCGCGTCGCGGCGAAGGGCGGTGTGGAGGTGAGCGAGATGATGGTTCTGGAGAGATACTCCCATGTGATTCACATCGTCAGCCATGTGAAGGGTCTCCTCGCTCCCGGCAAGACAGGGTACGATGTTATTCGGGCGGCCCACCCGGCCGGGACTCTTTCGGGAGCTCCCAAAGTGCGGGCCATGGAAATCATTGAAGAGCTTGAGACGATCCGGCGTGGCCCCTACGCCGGGTGCGTCGGAGTTGTGGCTTTTTCAGGAGAGGTTGACCTGGCCATTGCCATTCGCTCGGTCTTTCTCTCTGGGAAAAAGGGATTCTTCCAGGCAGGGGCAGGAATTGTTGCTGACAGCGAGCCGGAGAAGGAGAATCAGGAGATCCTCGCCAAGGCGCAGGCGATGGTCCGGGCGCTCGAGATCACTCATGCAAGCGAGGGATCATGGCTTTTCTGATGGTCGACAACTATGACTCCTTCACCTACAACCTCGTCCAGTACTTCTGGGAACTGGGAGTTGAGATGGAGGTCTTTCGCAATGACCGGATATCTCTGTCCGAGATCGAATCAGGGGGATACGAGGCCATTGTGCTCTCTCCAGGGCCAGGGACTCCTGCCGACTCTGGGATTTGCCCTCAGATTGTCCGGGAGCTGGGGACCCGATTGCCAATCCTCGGAGTCTGTCTTGGCCATCAGACCATTGGGGAAGTCTTTGGCGGAACGGTCGCGCGTGCACCCCGTCTGATGCATGGAAAGACCTCCCCGGTCTTTCATGACGGATCGGAACTCTTCACGGGGATTCCCAATCCTTTTGAGGCCACCCGTTACCATTCCCTCATCGTCTTGGAGAGCTCCCTTCCTGAGGAGATCCGGGTGACCGCTCGGACTGAAGAAGGCGAGGTTATGGCTCTGGCCCATCAGCACCTGCCGGTGTGGGGTGTTCAGTTTCATCCCGAATCCATTCTAACTATTCATGGGAAAAAGATTCTGTCAAATTTTGTCGATCTGGCGAAACGGCGCAATGGCAGGAACTCCCTTGGGAGTCCTTTATCGTGACTCCTCGGGAGGCGTTGGCGGCAGTCCTTTCGGGACGCTCGCTTGGGCGTGGAGAAATGGCGGAGGTGATGGGGGCCGTCATGGACGGCAAGGTCTCCGAAAGCCTCTTGGCCGGAATCCTTGTGGCACTGGTCTCCAAGGGGGAGACTGCCGAAGAAATCAGCGGGGCGGTGGACGCACTCCGGGCTCGCTGCCGTCCCTTTCCGCCGGAGGGCTCCGACACTCTCGGAGAGGCCATCGATGTCTGCGGAACGGGAGGGGACCGGGCGGGAACGGTGAACCTTTCCACGGCCGTTTCCTTTGTCCTTGCGGCCGGTGGAGTTGGTGTGGTGAAGCATGGCAATCGTGCCGTTTCGAGTCAGGCAGGATCGGCGGATGTTCTTGAGGCGTTGGGCATTCCCGTGGAGGTCTCTCCCGAAAAGGCCTTCCGAATCTTTCGTAAGACGGGGTTGACCTTTCTCTTTGCCCCCTATTACCATCCGGCCCTTCGGGTGGCGGCGGGGGTTCGTCGCGAGCTGGGAGTCCGGACGCTGTTTAATCTTCTTGGACCATTGGCCAACCCGGCCGGAGTTCGTCGTCAGGTGATCGGTGTCTACGATCCGGCTCGTCTGGAGACGGTGGTCGACGTCCTTGCCAAGACGGGAAGTTCCGAGGTGATGGCGCTTCATGGAGATGGGCTTGACGAGGTCAACCTCGCCTCCACGACCACACTTCTTCACCTGACGAATGGACGGAAAGTATGGAGAGAGCTCCGCGCCTCAGATTTTGGCCTTGCTCCTTCGTCTCTTGATGCGGCCCGGGGAGGTGATCGCATGGAAAATGCCTCCCTGATCCGGGGAGTTCTTGCGGGAGACCGACATCCTCTTCGGGATTGGGTTCTGGCAGGTGCCGCTCCGGGATTTATGGTGGCAGGACAGGCCCGAACCCTTCCTGAGGGTGTCTCCATGGCCCGGGAGGCGATCGATTCAGGGAAGGCCTTGGCCGTGCTCACAAGCATCCAGAAGGAAAGTCTCTTATGAGTCTTCTTGAAGAGATTGTCTCCCGCAAGAAGTCAGAGATCGTCGTCGCCAGAGAAAGGCGCTCTCTTCAGGATCTTGAGAGGGCCATTCCAACGGCTCCTTCGGTTCGCCCGTTGACGGCGATCAGGAGAGAGGGGGCGACCGCTTCTCCCGGAGTTATTGCCGAGATGAAGCGACGGAGTCCGTCTCGCGGCCTGATCCGGGATCCTTACGATCCGGAGGCTCTGGCCGAGTCCTACTGGCGATCCGGAGCCCGAGCCTTGTCGATCCTGACGGACGGTCCCTTTTTCGGAGGGGCCCTTGAGGACCTGTCCCGTGTGCGCAAAACCCCTGCCGGAGAGGCGCTCCCTCTTCTCCGGAAGGATTTTGTGGTTGATCCCTACCAAGTGGTCGAAAGTCGAGTGGCCGGAGCGGACATTCTTCTGCTGATCGTCAGGATACTCCCTGGAGAGCTTCTCTCTGAACTTCTTCATTTGGGCTCATCCCTTGGCCTCACCGTTCTGGTGGAGGCCCATACCGAGGGAGAGGTCGAGCGGGCATTGGCGGCGGGAGCTCGGGTGGTGGGAGTGAACAGCCGGGATCTGGACACTCTCAAGGTCGATCTGGACCGGGGTGCCCGGCTTCTCTCGAAACTTGCTCCGGAGATCGTCAAGGTCGCCGAAAGTGGGCTGAAAACCTCAGCCGACTTTCGGCGAATGGGAGAGCTCGGGGCAGACTTTGTTTTGGTGGGTGAGAGCTTTCTCCTCTCGGAGGATCCGGGTAGGGCTCTGGAGGTCTTTTGTGGGATTGTGGATTAAGATCTGCGGGATAACTCGCCCGGAGGATGCCATCGCGGTGGAACGGTCTGGTGCCGATGCCCTTGGCCTGATTTTTTCCTCTCGCTCTTCCCGGACGGTCTCTCCGGAGCGCGCGGCACTCATCGTTGAGGCCCTGTCGGGGCATCTTGAAAAGGTGGCTGTTTTCACAGAGCCGGATTGGGATCGGATCGAGGAAGTGGTGGAGAGGCTTGGGGTCGATCTGATCCAGTGGCATGGAGGTCCCCTCAGTCGCGATGAAGACGCCAGGATGGGGTCCTTCGGCGTCCCCTGGATGCATGCGGTCAGATGGGACGGCAGAAGTCGCCTCGATACTCCCCACACCGCTCTCCGTGTTT